>JAYUTB010000008.1:0-66997 GCA_043756005.1 Spiroplasmataceae bacterium
AAAATTTCAAAACGATAACCGGTATCATGTTTAGAACGAGCTATGTCCCGATATTGTTCAATAATTTGATTAAAAGTTGTCATTAATAATTAACATTCATTAATATTATAACTAAATAATGATATGTTATTGATATAAAAAATTAATTAAATATTAAAGGGTAATGTTTAAATAAACTTAATTAATGTTAATGAATATTTTAAGTTATTAAGGAAACTTTTTCAAAAATAATATTTAAAATTGCATTATTTTTTAAATCCATTAAAAAAGATTTCATACCTTTGTCAACATCATATTCACCAAATTGTTTTTTAAAATTTCGTTGTATCGTTAATTTTAAAAACCAATCATATATCAATTGATTATCGATATTATCACTTGTAATATTAAATGGCAGCTTATAAAATGTTGCTAAGGTTTGCAGATTTTCCGGATGAGCAATAAGAATTTTCATAGCTGTAATTGCTAAATTTTCTACTTCTCAATGGTCTTGTTTCATAGAACCAATCATTAATAATTTAACAGGTTGTAGTTCTGATGTAAATTTAGGTCATAAAATGCCAGGCGTATCTAATAAAAAAACATGATCATGTAATTTAAATCATTGCGTATTTTTTGTAATACAAGGAATGTTACCAACTTTAGTTTTTCTTTTGCCTACAAAAGCATTTATTAAAGAAGATTTACCAACGTTAGGTACCCCAATAATCATGATTTTAATTTTTTGATTAATCATGGTCTGTTTTTTAATTACAATTTGATTAATTAATTTCAATAAAAACATTAAATTTAAATTTGATTTTAAATTAATTGCTAAAGCGGGAATGTTTAATTTTTTAAAATAAGCTAGCCATTCAGCTAAATTATTAGCGTCGGCTAAATCAGCTTTATTTAATAATAATAAATAAGCTTTGTTAATTAATAAGTTTTCAAGCATTAAATTTCTAGTTGATCATGGCGCCCGCGCATCAACTACTTCGATAACAAAATTAACCAGTTTTAATTTTTTAGTAATTTGATCATATGTTTTTTTCATATGACCAGGATATCAATTATACACAAGCTGTGTTATATAATAACTTTAGGAAAAGAAGTTCGGGGGGTTTTTAATTCTTTAATTTTTAAAGATTTTCGTGATCGGGCTTTAATATAATAAATTCTGGCACGTCGCACTTTGGCATATTTAACAATTTCAATGGCTTGGATTAATGGTGAATGTAATGGAAAAATTCTTTCAACACCAACGTTGTTATAAGAAATTTTTTGCACTAAAAAACTTTGTGACATAGCGATGCCTTTTTTTCAAATCACAATCCCTTCAAATACTTGAATTCGTTCTTTTTTTCCTTCATTAACTTTTGTCATTACTTTAATAGTATCGCCTGGTCGAAAATCAGGATAAATATTTCTTAAATAAGGTTGGAAAACAGTTGTTTTAAATTCGCCAATATTAATCTGTTTTAACATGTTTTGCCATTTTTAACTTTGCAAGATGTAATTGCTGTACATTTGAAAGCTTAGCTTTCTTAATAAGATTATACCTTTTATAAAAAGTATTTTCAAGTGATTTGATTGCTCGCCATTCAACAATGTGAGCATGATTACCATTTTTTAAGATTTCCGGAATACAAAACCCTTCAAAATTATCGGGTTTTGTAAATACTGGAAAATCTAATAAATGATTGTCATTAAATGATTCATTCATTAAAGAGTTTTGGTTAATCACCCCGGGAATTAATCGCACAATCGCATCAATCATCACCATACTTGCCACTTCACCACCACTTAATACATAATCACCAATTGAAATTTCTTCATCAATAAAATGTTTAATGCGATGATCAATACCTTCATAATGACCACAAATTAATGTTAAACTTTTGGGAAGCTTTAATAATTTTACCGCGGTTTTTTGCACAAAAGTTTTGCCATCAGCCGCTAGTAATATAATATGGGTCGGCGCAGCAATACTTTTTAAAGCAACAACAATTGGTGCAATTTTTAAAACCATCCCACCGCCACCAGCGGCATAATCATCGACTTGTTTATCAGATGCAAACTGACGAATATCAATAACGTTAATCACACAATGTTGTTTATCAATTGCTCTTTTAACAATCGAAGTATTTAAAAAGCTAGTAAAACAATCCGGAAATAACGTGATAACATTAATCGTTTTTTTGGAAAGATTCATGAAGCTTTATTTATCAAAAATTTTATGTTTGATAAATAAAGATTTAACGGTATTCGATGGTTGTGCGCCATAACCAAGTCATTTTAAAGCAAGGTCTTTTTTAATATTGGTTTCTTTAGAGATAGGATTGTAATAACCGACATTTTCAATAAATTTACCATCTCTCTTTTTACGAGCATCAATGGCAATAATTCTATAAAATGGTTGATTTTTAGCACCAATTCTTGTTAATCTTAATTTAACCATCGTTTTTCCTTAAACATAATTATATTAATATTATATATATTTTTTCAAATTTTACTCAACTTGATCATGGTTATTATCTCTTAATGCGCCTTCAATTTTCATATTTCTAATCACCGCAATATTAACATTGCCAGGAATATTAATTTCATGATCACTTAAAATTCGATTTTTAACTTCTTTTAAAACATTGTGCATTTGATATTCACTAATTTTATCTGGATCAATCATAATCATAATTTCTCGACCCGCTTGTAAAGAATATGAATTTTTCACGCCGTCAATTGAATTACAAATTGCTTCAATTTTAACCATTCGTTTAATAAAATTTTCAACTGAATCTTTTCGGGCACCAGCTCGAGCAGCTGAAATAGTATCAGCAGCCATTACTAAAATGGCGTAAGGGCTAGTCGGTTCAACGTCACCATGATGGGCTTCAATCGCATTAATCACTATTTCTGATTCAGCATATTTTTTAGCTAAAAATACACCTGATTCAACATGCGAACCAGGATTTTGTAAATCGGTAACAGCTTTTCCGATATCATGTAACAGTCCACATCGCGTTGCTAACAAACGATCTAAACTTAATTCAGCGGCCATACTACCCGCTACATTAGCCACTTCAATAGAATGATTTAATACATTTTGTCCATAACTGGTTCGATATTTTAATTGGCCAATATGTTTAATTAAATCTTCATGTAAGTTAAATAATTGCAATTCTTCAACAGTTTGTTTGCCAGTTTCCAAGATCATTTCTTCAACTTCAGCATTAACTTTATTTCAGCATTCTTCAATTTTTACCGGTTGAATACGACCATCTTGAATGAGCGCTTCTAAAGTTTTGACAGCGATTGCTCTTCTTAATGAATTAAAAGAAGAAATTTTAACTTGTTTAGCAGCTTCATCAATCATTAAATTTGTGCCAGTAATTAATTCAAAACACTTAATATTTCTACCTTCTTTACCAATTATTTTCCCTTTAATCTCATCATCGGGCAATTTGACAATCGAAGTAGTAACTTCATTAATAACGCTTGCAGCATATTTATTAACGGCTAAAGTAATTAATTCAACCGCCACATCTTTTAATTTTAATTTTAATGCAATGCGTTTGTTTTTGGTTAATTTATTTAAATCTTCCATAAAATCTTGCTCGACTTGTTCAAAAACTTTTTGTTTAGCTTCTTGAGGAGTTAAATTGGCTAATTTAAAAACTTTATCATTTCAATCCTTTTTTGATTGTTCAGTGGCAAGCAAACTTTTTTCTACTTTAGCTTCACGAGATTCAACATTCAATTCAAAAGCTTTAATAATTTTTTCTAAACCAAGTAATTCTTCTTTTCGTTCATTATATTCTAATCTAGCTTCATGTTTTTGAATGTTAATTTGTTGTTTTAATTCACGATTTTGATGTTGAATAGTTTTTTCCATTTGCTGTTGTTGTTCAGCAAATTGATCAATGTTTTGTTTTAATTTGTTTTTTTCTAATTCAATGTTTTTTTTTGCTTCATTTAATAAATTTTCAGATAAATGTAAAATATTATGTTTATGTTTATGAATCTTTTTAATTAAAGTTTTTTCTTTAGTTGATAATCAATATTTTTTTAAAAAACTACCAAGAAAAAAACTTATTATTATACATGATGCTAAGATTGCGACAAAAGTCCAAATTACTATTGGCTCAATACTTAATAAAGTGTTTAAAAACATAAAATCTACTAACTAAAATCAGGAAAAAGTTACAAAAATGATTGACAACAAGTAATTTTGAAAATAACAAGTACAGGTTAATTTTAACACAAAATTACAAATTAAATAATAAATTTATTTTGTAATTTTGTTTTTAAATCGTTGAACATTTTTGGGTCTTCAATTAATTTTTGGCGAAGTTTTGCTTTACCTAAGGCAACATTAATATCATCAATAAAATATCAATTACCTTTTTTAATAATGAAATCATTTTCCAAACTTAAATTAATTATTTCCATAATTTGACAAATGCCCATGTCAAAATATACTAAAATATTAGCAATTTTAAAAGGTGGTGACATTTTATTTTTAACAATTTTAACTTTAGCAATATAACCAACAACATTAGCGCTGTCATCTTTAACTTGTTCTATTCTCCGTACATCAAGTCGTAATGAAGCGTAAAAACGTAACGCCCTTCCGCCTGGGGTAACTTCATTATTTCCAAAAGATACCCCAATTTTTTCGCGCAATTGATTAATAAATAATACTGTGGTTTTTGTTTTAGCAATTACACCACCTAATCTTCTTAAACACTTTGACATTAAACGGGCTTGCGCACCAATGGTTTGGTCGGAAACTTCACCATCTAATTCAATTTGTGGCACTAACGCAGCCACCGAATCAATCACAATCAAATCAAATTCATTAGATTTTAATAATATTTCAACAATATGTAGCGCTTGTTCGCCTGAATCAGGTTGCGAAAAATACAGTTGATCAATATTAATATTTAATTTTTGCGCATAAGCAGGATCTAACGCATGTTCAACATCTATAAAAGCCGCTTTACCACCTTTTTGCTGCGCTTGACTGATAGCATGTAATGACAAAGTTGTTTTGCCTGATGATTCTGGACCATAAATTTCAACAATTCTTCCTTTAGGATAACCACCAATCCCAATACATTTATCTAACAGTAAACTTCCACTTGGAATAACATTTTTTTTATCAAATTTTAACCCTGGGTTGCTACCAAGGGTCATAATAGTTCCTTTACCAAATTTTTGTTCAATCAGATCTATAAAAGCAATATTAGGTACTTTTTGTTGGATTTGCATTTCCGGTTCTTCTAAAATTAAATGCTTATCAATCATTTTATAAAAATTCTTTCTTAATCAAATCTACTAATATATTAGTAATTGATTGAAAAAAAACCTTATTTTTAATTAATAATTTTGTAAAGTAATGCTATGCCGGCTCAGGCTAATTGCTTTTGAATCTCAGTCCGTGAGCCAGTTAAAAAATATTTTTCAGTAGTAACTTGATTTTGATAAACAACACTAATATATGATAAACCAACCACATTAACTTCCATAGTAGTCGGTCCAGCATTGCCAGTAAATCCAATGCCAATGTCAGTTTTAAATTTACTCAATGCTGAAGTTGCTAAAAATGCTGCGCATTCTGCAGAAATAATGTTTTCATTAATTACAAACGATTCAGGCAAACCAACGAGATTTGTTTTAATATCAGGTGTGTATGAAATAAAACCCCCCTTATAAAATTGACTAGCCCCAGCTTGTGATGTAATAAAACTTGCAAATAAGCCACCAGTAACACTTTCACAAGAAGATAAAGTAAGTTTATGTTTCAGACAAAACTGAAAAATATATGAAAGTTGTTTTTTACGTTGCTTAATAATTGCCAACACTTGTTTCATATAAACAACACAACTTCCTCAAGTTAAACATAGACTGATTGACAACATCGTAATATTGATAATCAGTAAATAAAAATTATAATTCTTGTTTTGATCTAAAAATTGTACCAAAAAAAACACTAATAACACCGTTATCATTTGCGCCACGGTTTTTAATTTTCCCCAAATGTTTGCTGACACAACTAAATAATGATTTGAAAAAAACACTGCAACACGCATATAATCAACGATAACATCTCTTATAATAAATAAGATAATTACCGTAATAACTACATATACAAATCATTCAGGTTTTGATGTAGTTAATTTAAAACACAATGCCGCTAAAGTAGCATTAATTAATATTTTGTCAATTAATGGATCTAAAAATTTACCAATAACCGTGATTTGATTTCATTTACGGGCTAAAAAACCATCTAATCAATCACTAGCTGCGGCAATTAAAAATAATGTCATAGCAATTCATAAAAGATATGGAGCAGCTGGTTTTCAATGAAATAAAACACAAAACACCACACCGATTGATAAAAATAAACGAATGACACAGATGACATTAGGAATATTTCAAAATTTAATTAATGGTGGTTGAATTGTTTTTTTTTGTAACATAATTTAAAAACAATACTAAGTTGTTGTAATAAATAATTTAATCATCTATTTAAAAATCATCGGCTTCTTTTGAAATTAAACAATGAAACACGCTTTTACAAATGTTTTCATCACATTTGCGACGCCGTTTTAATTCAACTGCATTCATATCATCACCCTACCTTTACTTTATATATTACGTTGTTTTGATATGTTATATCAACAAACAACTAATATTATTTAAACTGTTTTTTATAAATTTCCTAAAAATTTATAAAAAACATCATCATCAGGAAAGTAAAGTGGTGAACAACCTCAATAAGCCACATTTTGTATTTTTAAATTTAACTTTAAAAACGTTGATTATTTATCTATTAGTATAAATACTAATCCGTATCTTAGTTCAGTTACTAAGAAACGACTCCTCTACCATAAAATTGTTTGAGTTGCTCGCTTGTGGGGTTTACCGCGTTTCACTTTTTAAATTTCTCTAAAAAATCGTCACTGTGGCACCTTAAAAATCAATCAACCATGGTTAATAAAAACTTTAGGTTAATCAATTTGCCGTTAAGAGGTGGGTGACCTCCTACTTAAAGTTATTGATTCCTTTAACACAATCATTATAATCATCGCAGATTATACGCGAGGGTGGACTTTCCTCTAATTTTTTTTAAAAAATCAGCAATCAACTTTCTGGCTGTTCACCAGTAATTAATATTAACATAAAATATGAATTAACAAGCAAATGTTAATAATTTTTGTTTAGTCCTAATATAATACAGCAAGATCGAAGTTGCTGCCGCAACATTAAGTGATTGTGTAATACCTAACATGGGAATATGTAAATGAATATCAAGATCAGGTAATAAATTAGGTGTAATCCCTTTGCCTTCATTACCAACAATTAATACAAGTGGTAATTGATAATCAATCACCTTTTGATAGATTGCATCAATCAGTTGCGAAGCTAATGTCGCCCCAACGATTCAATATCCAGCGGCTTTTAATAACTTAATTGTTACTTTTAAATTCACCACTTGACAAATATTTATAAAGTTAACAGCACCAGCTGATGTTTTAAAAACTGTAGCATTTACTGGTGATTGACGATGCTGTAACATAATCACCCCATCCACATTCATAATTTCACTAGTTCTAATAATGGCGCCTAAGTTACCCGGATCTTGAATCTGATCCACCATTAATAATAATGGATGGGTTTGGTGTTTGGAAAAATCAATTAAGGCGGGTAAGTCAAGATAAGTAAATGGTTTGATGTCAATCACAATCCCTTGATGTTTATCAGTCTTAACCAGCGTAGTTAACTCATCTTTTGTTAAAACAACTACCTTAAGCTGATGGCTTTGACAAAGCGCTACAATGTGATCATTATGATAATTGCCTTCTGATAAAAATAACTGATTAATTTTATGGGGTGTTTTTGCAACAACTTGCAAAAACACCTGTCGTCCAAAAATATATTGATTTGGTAAAGTTTGCTGAATATTTAATATTTTCATCATAAAAATAAATTATAACAGTAAAGATATTGTAAAATGTAGTTAAGCAGGTAAGGATGTTAATATTAGCAATTGAATCAAGTTGTGATGATTTAAGTATTGCCATAACGCGTCATAAAACTGTGTTAGCATGTGTTACTTATCATTCAGTATCATTACATCGTCAATTTGGAGGCATTATTCCAGAAGCTGCGTCACGTGATCATTTACATAAATTACATGATGTGTTAAACAAAACATTATTAAAAGCTAACATTAGTATTAATGAACTTGATTATGTAGCTTACACAAGTCAGCCTGGCTTAATTGGTAGTTTATTAATTGGTAAAGTAATGGCGCAAGCGATTGCTAGTTTAATTAACAAACCTTTAATTGCATGTAATCATCTGGAAGGTCATGTATATAGTGCAATGTTACATCATCAATCATTTACCTTTCCCATGATCGCGTTAATAGTTAGTGGCGGCCATACGCAATTATATTATTTAAAAGCTCATGGCGATTTTCAGGTAATTGGTGAATCAGTTGATGATGCCGTGGGCGAATGTTATGATAAAGTTGGGCGGGCTTTAAACTTGCCATATCCGGCGGGCAAAGAAATCGATCGTTTAGCAGCTCACTATCAATGACCAGCCAAATATTTATTCAAGCACCCACACTTTAAAAATGTTGCTCAAACTGATCATCATTTTAATTTTTCATTCAGCGGCTTTAAAACACAAAGTTATCAAATTATGCAACAACAAATCGCTGACTTAGATGTTAATAATTTTGCATACAGCTTTCAAACAAGCATGATTAATTATATTATGCACATTGTTACAAAGGCCATTAATAAATATCAACCCACCATGCTGGTGATTGGTGGTGGGGTGGCGTTAAATTCTTTATTGCGTAACAAAATTAAAAACTTACCGATAAAAACGTTAATCCCTTACAAAAAATATTGTGCTGATAATGCAGCTATGATTGGCTTATTAGCTTATATTAAAATCACTCATGGGCAAATTTAGCATGAGTTATTTAAAACAATTATTTAAACATTTAAACAAAGCGATGATGATTACTAGTTTTTTAATTGGCTGTAAAAATAAAAATTTAATAGATCAAATTGCCGTCACCACCATCCAAGATGCTTTAAATAAATTAAACATTAAAGTAAAAGTTGTTATTGGAGAAGGCGTCCTTGATAAAGCACCAATGCTTTATCAAGGAGAAATATTAGGCAACCACGCCAGTAAAAAAATTGTTGATTTAATTGTTGATCCAATTGAAAACACTACGGGGGCAGCTTATGATAATGAAGCAGCAATGAGTTGTTTTGCAATGATCAAACATAATACTATTAAAATGTTAATCCCCGAAATGTATATGGAAAAAATATTTGTTGGACCAGCACTTAAAACAGTTATTAATTTAGCTAATGGCTTAGCTTGAAACGTTACCGCAATGCAGCACGCCTTGCACAAAACAAAGCTAAAATGTGTCATCTTAAATCGACCCCGTCATGAGCAAGCAATTAAAGATTTACATACTTGAGGTGTGGAAACTTATTTAATCAATAACGGTGATGTAATTGGGGCGATTGATGTAGCACTTGGTGAATATGATTTTTTATATGGCATTGGATGTACTCCCGAAGGATATTTAAAGGCCGCTTTAGCAATTAGCTTACATGGTAAATTACAATTTAAATTAACCCCTATTAATCAGATATGATTACCCACTGACGAACACTTTACACAACAAGCGTCAAATGAAGCTGAGTTTTTTAAACACCATCCACTAACCTTAACTACTTGTTATGAAGATATTGACTTAATTAGTGATAACAATCCAGTATTTTTTGCTTTTAGTCTTAATAAAAGCAAACTAATCCCACCAATTTTAAAAACCAAATCATGGTTTTATATTACTAGATTTGTTGTTAAAAACAATAAAATAGCTATTAAAAAAGCTAAAATAAAATAAAATGTATGATATTTAAAACGCCAACGGTTTGATTAAGCATCAAATCAATTTTCAAAATCACAAAAGCAAATGTTTTTCGTGAACCAAAACAAAAAAAACATCGCATTATTAAACAAATCATCGTTATTTTTTTAATTACTTCAATCATCCCAATCAATTATCAGGTTTTTTATATTAATAAAAATAGTCTTGTAATTGCTTTAGCGCCGGGCATCAGTGGATGTATTCAACTGATTGAAAAATTATGATTAAAAACAAGTATGATTTGGCGTTTTTACTTAGCATTTTTTGTGATAAATATTCCCATCTTTATATTTAGTTTTATGAAATTAGGAAAATGTTTAGCACTTTATACTTTTTTAATTCCTTTATTTACTTTGTTTTGAACTTTAATTTGACAATGAATTCCTGGTTTTGATCAATTAGGCAACATAATTAGAATAAAAGGTGATAACAAATGAATACAAGAATTTATTAATTTAACTATTTATGGAACGATTGTTGGTATAATATATGGTTTGTTATTAAAAGGAGGGGCTACAACAGGTGGTTTTGATACAATTTTTACTTATTTTTCTTTAAAAAAACAAGTTAATTTTATAAAAACAATTAAAATATTTAATATTTTTACAATCATAATTTTTATAATCATTAAGATGTTATGAGAGAGAGAAAAATTTGATGATGAAGTTAAAAGATTATTAATCTGATCAATTTATCTTGTTTTTTTAATCACATTTGTTATGGGAAAAATTTTTGTAAGATTTAATTTAATTAATTTAAATATTATTTCTAATAATGCCGCCATTATTAAAGAAATGTTATATAAAAATAATTTTATTCATGGTGGTATTATATTTTTTGGTAAAGGTTTATACAACAGTGATCAAAATCGAGAAATGATTACCACAGTCATTTCAATGATTGAATACGAGGATGTATATAATATCATTAAAACAACTGATGCTAACGCAATCATCTATTGTACAAATATTCACAAAATAAGCACTAACTTTATATCTAAAAAATATGATTAAAAAATTACAAACTTTTTGGAATAACAATTTTACTACTATCAAACAAATTCTTACGATTGTTGTTTGTTCTTTTATAGCGGCATTAGTTTATCCGTTATTAATGATAGGACAACAAATCGATAAGGGAACAGAACTATATGTTTTATCGCCCGGGATGTGGGGGTTTTTTAATTTAATAACAGAAACTTTTTATACAAAAATTTTACATTATACTAAAGAAAAAATTAATTCATTAAATTATGCAATATTTACGACCACAGGTTTTGTTATTTTAAACATTCCTATATTAATTTTTATTTTTTTCAAAACCAATAAAAATTTTTTTATTTATACATGTTTTATTATTTTTTTAAACACAATATGAAGTTGAATATTTTGATGTGGTGAAGATTTATTTCAAAATTTAAATACAAAGATCAATACAAACGATAAATCACTTATTTTTATTAAGATTCTTGTAGGAGGTATAATTTGAGGGATTGTATATGGTTTGATGTTAAAAAATGGTGGTACCGCCGGCGATTTAGATACAATTATTATTCACAAAACACTAACCCATCGTTATGGTTTTGATTTTTTTTTAAAATGTTATTATATATCTACCGAATTACTTTGATTTTTGATTTATCAATTTTATTTCGAAAAAACAGGCCAGTTAATGATTATTAATTCTATTGTAGTAAGTTTTATTGCTGGTTCAGTAATGGGACAAATTTTTCGATACTTTAGTAAAAAAAATACTAATGATAAGTCAAATAAAATCTACAATTGCAATTTTTTATACAAAAATATAACATTAATTGTATCAATGTTTTTTGTGCTACAGATAATTTTACAATTAGATAAAAACTCTTAAAAATGATCAATAATTAATAAATATGATCAAAAAATATAAAAAAGTCGCAACAATCATGATTTTTCAAAAAAAAATCAAACCGAACACAATGATCCATATTGATGGTACCGTGTCAACAAACCGTAACAGCGGTAAAATTGGTTTTATAGCAATCACTGATGGATTAAGTTTAACAACCATTCAAGTTGTTTATAAAATCGAAACCATAGCTAATTTTAATAACATTAAACATATTTTAACTGGCAGTTCCGTTAGTGTGTTTGGAACATTAATCAACACCAAAACCTGAGAAATTCAAGCCGATCAAATAATTATCTTAAACGCTACCGATGAGCATTATTTATTACAAAAAAAACACCATTCTTTAGAATTGTTAAGAACACAACCTCATTTACGATCAAAAACCAAAACTTTTTATTGTATCTTTAAAATTAGAAGTGTGGTTTGTCAATTAATTCATCAATTTTTTATGAAACATCAGTTTGTGTTAGTTAATAACCCAATTATGACTAAAAATAATTGTGAAAGTGGTGCCGAAACTTTTGCCATGAATGCAAAAAATAATGATCAGTTTTTCAAAAAAATGGATCATTATTTTTTAACAGCAAGTGGTCAATTAGAATGTGAAGCGTTTGCACAAGCATTCAATAAAACATATACATTTGGACCAGTGTTTCGAGCTGAAAAATCAAACACTTCAGTACATGCTGCTGAATTTTGAATGGTTGAATTTGAAATAATTAATGGCTTAGTAAAAGATTTAATTAAATGAACAGAAAAACTGATTAAATTTATTATTAAAAATGTATTAAAACATTATAACGCAGAAATGAATTATTTGGCCAGTAAATATGATGTCGATCTCATTAATAATTTAACAAACATTGTTAAACATAAATTTAAAATTATTTCATATCAACAAGCCATTAATTTACTAAAAAAAGCTCAAAACGTAACATTTCAATATTCTCACCTTGCGTTTGGAGTTGATTTACAAAAAGAACATGAAAAATATCTCTGTCATTTGTTTAAAAAACCAGTTTTTATCTATAATTTTCCAAGTGGTATTAAATCTTTTTATATGAAACACAATGCCGATCAACAAACTGTGGCTTCGGTAGATTTATTAATACCAATGATTGGTGAATTAATGGGCGGTAGTGAACGAACCAGTGATATTAATCAATTATATAAGCAAATGATTGCTAAACATATTGATCCAGCACATTATGAATGATATTTAAATTTAAGAAAATCCGGATATATAAAAACAGCTGGTTTTGGTTTAGGATTAGATCGACTATTAATGTTACTTACTGGCATGAAAAACATTCGTGATGTGATACCATTTCCAATTACTTATGAATAAATGAATTAATTGTGCTTCATTTGTGGAAAAAAAATCACATCTTTAATCGATGATGAATCAGTTAATAACATTACTAATCGATCAATACCAACTCCTAAACCAACCGTTGGTGGCATACCATATTCTAAAGTTTCTACAAAATCATGATCCATTTCACCCGCTTCATGATTACCTAATTCCTTTTCAACTAATTGTTTTTTAAAATTTTCATATTGTTGAATGGGATGATTTAATTCTTCATAAGCGTTCATAATTTCATTACGCATAATATATAATTCAAATCGATTTACAAAGCGTGGTTCAAGATAATTGATTGATGATAATGGCGATAACTCAACCGGAAAACCATACACATAAGTCGGATCAATAATGGTATCTTCCACAAATTTTTCAAAAAACAACGCAATAATATGTCCCACGGTGTTTTGATAGGGTTGTAACTCAATTTGGTGTTGTATAGCAAGTTGTTGCGCGACTTGAAAAGTCATGGGTGGTCAAAAATCAACACCAGTGATTTCTTTAATATAATCAACCATATGAACTCTTCGCCACGGCGTGGTAAAATTAATCACGTTTTTGTTGAAGGTAAGATGGGGGGTAGGTGTATCAAATGCCGTATCAATACAAAATTTAACCATTGATTCGGCAAGATCCATCATTTTTCATAAATCAAAATAAGCAATGTATAATTCTAACATTGTAAATTCAGGATTATGTTTAGTAGATAACCCTTCATTTCTAAAAACTTTACCAATTTCAAACACCGATTCAAATCCACCCACAATTAAACGTTTTAAATATAATTCTGGAGCAATTCGTAAATATAAATTCATATCTAATGAATTATGTTTGGTCATAAACGGTTTAGCAATCGTACCACCATATAAAGGTTGTAAAATGGGGGTTTCAACTTCAATACTATTTAAATTAGTTAAAAATAATCGCATCGCATTGATGATTTTGGTTCTTGTTAAAAAAACTTGTTTTGATGATTCATTCATAATTAAGTCAAGATATCTTTTTCGATATCTTTCCTCAATATCGATTAAACCGTGAAATTTATCAGGTAAAGGTTTTAAAGCCTTCGATAAAATATACATGGTGGTAACTTTAATGGTTAATTCACCGGTATCAGTTTTCATAACTATCCCAACAATGCCATAAAAATCGCCAATATCAGCTTGTTTTCATAACGCTAAACTAGATGCGTTAAGATCAGCTTGGTTAATGTAAATTTGTAATAATCCAAAAAAATCTTGGAGATGGGCAAAACCAATTTTACCAGCATCACGTTTTGTTTTTAAACGACCCGCAAAACTAACTTCAATTTGTAAGTCTTGTAACGTTAATTTGGAAAAATCATTATATTTTTCTTTAATTTGTAACGAAGTAAATTTTCGATCAAATGAATAATTGTTATAAACTTTAACATGATCAGTAATTAATTGGTATAATTTACGACGCCGAGTTATTTCTTGGTTATTTAAATTCATATTTTAAGATAAAATAAGATCCGCTACATCCATTTTGACATGATTGGTCGTAATTTTATCAATTTTGCCATTTTTTACAAACACAACCGTATCAGCTAACGAAGTGATGTTTGTATTATGAGTTACCATCACAATTGTGGTTTTTAATTTTTTATTAATATTAACTAGGATATTTAACATAATCCGTGACGTATTATCATCTAGTGCGCCAGTTGGTTCATCACAAAACAAGATAATTGGTTTTTTAGCTAACGCTCGAGCAATAGCCACTCGTTGTTGTTGTCCCCCTGATAATTGATGCGGAAATTTATATTTATGTTCAGTTAAACCAACCATCTCAATAATATCATCAACATTGGTTGATTTATCAGGATTTAAATAAGCACCTAATTGAATATTTTCCATCGCTGATAAATTATTTAAGAGATTGTATTGTTGAAACACAAAGCTAATATTTTTTCTTCTAAATAATGTTAAATGAGCATCTTTTAAAAAAGATAAATTGTAATTATTAACAAACACATCACCTTGCTGAGCTTTATCAAGTCCAGAAATAATATTTAATAACGTCGTTTTACCAGATCCAGAAGAACCTAAAATAACTACAAACTCGGATTGACGAATTTTAAGATTAATATCACTTAATATGCGGCGGGGCGTTACACCAGTTAAAAAATATTTATCAACATTATGTAATTCAATAATATTATTGACATCTGGTAACAAATCACCACTAGTGCTATAAGATATTGGCTTTGGTGGCGTTTTAGAGAATTGCTTACTAGATTTTGGTTGAGGTAGAGCAGCTTCAAGTTCGTTGTCTGAATTAATTTGATCTTCTATTGTTGATGATTCGTTAATTATTGGAGTTTTTTTAGAAAATCATTTGCGAGATGATGGTTTAGGTAGAACAGCTTCAAGTTCGTTGTCTTGATTAATTTCATGATTTAATGGTAATGATTCTTCAATGGTGGGTTGTTTTTTGGAAAATCATTTGCGCAATTTTGGTTGAGATAGAACAACTTCAAGTTCGTTGTCTTGATTAATTTCATGATTTGATGATAATGATTCTTCAATGGTGGGTTGTTTTTTGGAAAATCATTTGCGCAATTTTGGTTGAGATAAAAATGTAGAATCAACTTCATTAACTGGTTCAAATTGATTAACTAACGGTAATGAATGATCAATGATATTATTTTGAAGTTTTGAATATTTAGCAATTCGTTTATTATATTTAATGATTTTAGAAGAATATTTACGAGTTAATAAGTTATTTATTTTGATTAATTTTTTATAATCTGAAAACAAAATAATGTTTTGTTTTTCAATAAGATCTAAGTTTTGTGAATCATTTACATTGTAAAGTAAGTTTTTTTGTTTAATAAGTTTGTCGTTAGTGATGGATGATGAAAATTCATCAATGATGGGTTGTTTTTTAGAAAATCATTTGCGCGATTTTGGTTTAGATAGAGCGGTTTCAAGTTCGTTGTCTTGATTAATTTGAGCTTCTATTGTTGATGATTCGTTAATTATTGGAGTTTTTTTAGAAAATCATTTGCGAGGTTTTGATTGAGGCAGCGCAGCTTCAAGTTCGTTGTCTTGATTAATTTCATGATTTAATGGCAATGATTCTTCAATGATGGGTTGTTTTTTAGAAAATCATTTGCGCGATTTTGGTTTTTGCAAAACAGTCGATTCGAGCTCGTTGTCTTGATTAATGTCATTATCAGATGATAATTCATTAATTATTGGAGGGTTTTTAATTTTTTTCATCTATATCACCAACTGGTTCATTAATAATTTCGTTTAGTTTATTTTTTACTTCAATGGCTTCAGTAGGTAAAGCAAGGTTTTTAGAAATATATTCAATTTGTTCAGCATTAATAGTTTCTAATAATAGTAATGATTCTGCTAACAATGCTAATAAATTCATATTTTCATTAATCAGTTTTTTAGCATGTTCATAACAATTATGAAGAATTTTTTTAATTTCAACATCAAGTTTGCTGTAATATTCTTCAGATGAAGATTTAGTGAAAAAGCCTTGCTGATTATTAAGGTCAGTAGAAGCTAATCCTAATGAATCAGACATTCCAAAGTTAGCAATCATCCGTTTGGCAATGGTAGTTGCTTTTTCTAAATCATTGTGAGAACCAGTAGTAACTTCACTAGCTCCAAACATAATTTCTTCAGCCGCTCGACCTCCTAATAAACCGGTAATCATTGATAATAATTCACTTTTTGGGATATAAAAAGATTCTTCTTTAGGAATGGAAATTGTATAGCCACCAGCATCACCTCTTGGTACAATTGTAATTTTTTGGACTTTTGAAGCACTTTCTAATCTTAAACCAATTAAAGCATGACCAGATTCATGAAACGCCACAATTTTTTTTTCTTTCGGAGAAATAATTTTAGAAGTTTTAGCAGGACCAGCTACTACCCGATCAATCGCTTCGTCTAAATCAATAAGTGTGATGGTTTTATTATTTTTACGCACTGATAAAATAGCCGCTTCATTTAAAACATTCTCTAATTGAGCGCCACTAAAGCCAGGCGTTCGTTCAGCTAATCTTGTAAAATTAACCGCTACCGAAACATTTTTATTACGTGCATGGAGTCTTAAAATTTCTTCACGTTCTTTAACTGTTGGTAAAGAAATTTTAATGATGCGATCAAATCGTCCTGGTCTAGTTAGCGCCGAATCTAATGATTTTTCTAAATTAGTGGCGGCAATCACCACGATATTTTGATTGCTTGAAAAACCATCCATTTCCGTTAATAACTGATTTAACGTTTGATCACCAACACTACTTCCAAATTGACCACGACTGCGTCCAATTGAATCAATTTCATCAATAAAAACAATACACGGTGCTTTTTTTTTAGCATCTTGGAATAACGTTCGTAATCTTTTAGCCCCTAAACCTACAAATACTTCTTCAACTTCTGAACCAGAAATCGCTAAAAACGGCACTTTAGCTTCACCAGCGATTGCTTTTGCTAAAAGTGTTTTACCGGTGCCGGGCGGTCCAGCTAATAGAATACCTTTTGGAGTACGCGCCCCTACCGCTAAATATTTTTTACCATTTTTTAAATAATCAACAATTTCTAAACATTCTTCTTTTTCTTCAATCATCCCCGCCACATCTTGAAAAGTTAATGTACTTATTGCTTTACCAACCCCTAAATCATCACCCCCTAAACCAAACATCTTACCACCTTGCACCGTTTTCAGTTGTTTAAACATTGAAGCAGCTGACATAATAATAAATGCTACAAATAATAAATGAAATCAATTTTTACTAAAAAAAGTTGATATTGGTGTTCATTCTGATATATGACGGGCATTTTCAACAGTTCATGAATAGTTTAGAGAAGTTGTTGCGGTTGTTGAGTTTTTTTCTGTTGAATTTGTTATTGTTGTTAATTTTTCAAATTTTTTAAGATCATTTTGAGTTATTGTTACATAAAAAGGTGTAAAATCTGATTTGTTTGCGGGTTTTTTAACTAAAAGAATGTCAATTCAGTCAGAAGAGTTATGATATCGAGTAACAAAATGGCTTTTGTCTAAAGCTTGTAAAGCTATATTTGATTTGTGTTCTGGAACATTTCACCTTTCCACCATTAGATAACCAAAAAAAACACAGACAACACTTAATATAATATATAAATGAATTTTTTTATTTCTTAACAAATCAATGACCTCAATAAAGAAACTAAATTAATAAATACGTCTAATAAAATAATATTAATTATAACATAAATTAAGCTTCACTTGCAAAGTAACATCAAGTTGATGCTTATTGAACCAAACCAACCATTGATATTATAACGTTGCACTTCATGTAAACATAAAAGATATTAAATGTGTTCTAATGGTTCAATACCAAAAATGTTTTGTAAAATAATTTTAACAGTATGCTTAACAACTAAGATTAAAGCTAATTTTTGTAACATAAGTTTTGGATGAAGTGGATCAATGATTTTAGTAGTTGCATAATAACTATGAAAATATCGACTTAATTCATGTAAGTAATTTGATAACAAATGTGGTTTAAAACTTTCAACACTTTTTTTAAACACTTCATTAAAATAAATCAAATGTTTAGCTAATAACGCTTCATGTGGTAAGTTTAAATCTTCAAAACTATTAACCGCCATAATTGTGTCAATTGCCAAACCGGATTTTTTAATTAATTGATGACATCGCGCATATACATATTGCACATAATAAAAATCATTACTCATGTTTTTTTCAGCCAAAGCATCAAGATTTAATTCAAAATGCGTGTCAGCGGGTTGGGCAATTAAAAAGAAACGTAATGCATCTTTACCAAGTAAATCTAATACATATCGTAACGTAATGGAAGTTCCCGAACGTTTTGACATTTTAAAATCTTCACCAGCTTTACTAATTCGTACCATTTGCATTAAGACAATATCTAAAATATTATGATGACCAACTACCGCTAAAGATTGTTTCATTCTACGTGCATAATCATGATGATCGGCACCCCAGATATTAATTAATCGATCAACTGATCGATTAAGTTTATCCACATGATAAACAATATCTGGTAACAAATAAGTATAAGTTCCATCAGACTTAATTAATACTCGGTTTTTTTCATCACCTAATTGTTTAGTTTTTAATCATCAGGCACCGTCAACAAATTCAATTTGTTCGTTAGCTTTAAAAATAGTAATCATTTGTTCAATTTTGTGATTACTATAAAAAGAACTTTCATTGGTTCATACATCAAAAAAAACCCCATAATCTACTAAATCTTTTTTAATCCGATCAAGTAAATAACCAACGGCAATACTTCTTATTAAATCAGTGATTTTAATATCAGTGGTTCAATCAATTTTAAATAAATACGGATTAAGTTGATTTAACTTTTTATCAGTTAATGATGGTAAATCATAACTTAATAATGTATCACCATAAATACCAGTAATAAATTTAGCAACGTCATTGATTTCATCACCTAAATAAGTTTTGTCAATATCGCATGGTTTTTGAAAAATATCGCAATATGATTTTCACACTGATTCAGTTAAATTTTGAATTTGATTACCAAAATCATTTACATAATATTCTTTGATAACAGTATGACCTGCTTGCTTTAAAATATTACTCACCACATCACCATACACCGCATTACGGGCATGACCAACATGTAATAAGCCGGTTGGATTAGCACTGACAAATTCAACGTTATATGCAAGTGGCTTGGTTACATTAATATTAAATAACCCATCATGATGAAACTGATTAATGACTGAGTACAATACTTGGTTAGTTAATGTTAAATTAATAAAGCCCTGATCAATGATAATCTGCGCAAATCATAAATTATTTTTAAATAACTCAGTTTTTAAATAAACAGCAACGTTTTCATGATGAACATTAGTTACTAATTTATTTAATATTAAAGCAATGTTTGAAAAAAAATGGCCATGGTGATTATTTTTGGAACAAAAAATATTGATTTGTTCAATATTAATAATATTGGGTCACTTTTCATTAATAACTTTATAAAAAGCGACTTTTAAATTATCAATAATTGATGTTGATTTATTAATTAACATAATTGCATATATTATAATATAAAGTATATATAATAAATCTATATAAATATCTAAAAAAATTTTAAATATAAGGAAAAATTAAAATATGATTTATAATAAAAAAACATTCTTATTAAGAAAATCTGCATTATTGTTTGTTTTAATGCCGGTAGTAGCGATTATTACTACAGCTATTGATGAAAAAATAGATGGAACATTGATTAAAGATATAAAAGAAGAAGAAATGAAGAAATGAACAAATGCAAAAATTAAAGCATTTACGTCTGAACAGATTCGATGATTAACACCGGAACAAGTTGGATGATTGAAGAAAAAACAATTTTCAAATTTAATAGCAAAAAAAACATTTACTGATAATGAAGTTAAAGATTTATCGCCATTTGAAATATTTATTTTATCTAAAACACAAATTGGATGATTTAAGGAAGCACAAATTGGATGATTTACGAAAGAACAAGTTGGATGATTAACAAAAAAACACTTTTCAACGTTTAATAAAAAAGAATTTAAAACTTTGTCGCCTTTTGAAATATCTATTTTATCTGAAGAACAAATTGGAGGATTTACAAAAGAACAAATTAGAGAATTGACTAAAGAACAAATTGGATGATTAACACCGGAACAAGTTAAATGATTGAAGAACAAACAATTTTCAAATTTAATAGAAAAAAAACCATTTACTAATAATGAAGTTAAAGATTTATCGCCATTTGAAATATTTATTTTATCTAAAACACAAATTGAATGGTTTAAGGAAAAACAAATTGAATGGTTTAAAAAAGATCAAATTGGATGATTAACGTCTGAACAGATTTGATGATTAACGCCGGAACAAGTTGGATGATTGAAGAAAAAACAATTTCCAAATTTAATTGAAAACACGTCATTTAATATTAAAAATTTATCACTGTTTGAAATATTTATTTTATCTGAAGAACAAATTGGAGGATTTACTGATGTACAAGTTAAATGATTAACATCTGAACAATTAAAAATGTTTAATTTTAAATTAAATCATAACAGTAAATGAGATCAAACAACATGAATTGTTATGTATACATTATTATCATTATCTGCAGCGACTATTGCTGGAATTATAATCTTAATGAAATGAGAAAAAATCAAAGCAAGTTGTACAAAAAGCAAACTAAGTGATTAAAAATAATTAATTCTTTATTAATTAAATAAAGTTTTAAAAAAAATTGTTAATATAAAAAATTACAAATTGATAAAATACATTATATGTAATGATTATTGCTATTGATTATTCCCGTAATTAGTATTTTAATAACATATATTAAAAATAAAAAACCAACAGCTAATATAAAAATTGAGACTTTAACTGAGAAAGTAATAGGACAATTACAAAAACAACAAATTGAATGATTGAGAACATATCAAATTAAATGATTACAAGAAAAGCAAGTTAAAGGATTTAGTAAAGAACAAATGGGATAATTTACGAAAGATCAAGTTGGTGAATTTACCGAAAAACAAATTAAAGGATTAACCTATGAACAAATAATAGAATTTACTAAAGCTGGTTTTTTATTATTAAAAGAAAAATTTACCGATTTCATTAATAAAACAACATTTACTAATGATGAAGTTAAAAAATGATCACCGTTTGAAATTACTATTTTATCTGAAGCACAAATTGGATGATTAACCCGAGGCCAAATTCAATTATTAACCCCAGCACAAATTAAGATATTAACTAACAACCAAATTAAACAAATGCAAACAAAATTTACCGATTTAATTAATAAAACATCATTTACTGATGCTGAAATTAGAAAATGATCACCATTGAAATTACTATGTTAACATCAACGCAAATTAAAGGATTAACTAACAACCAAATGAGATGATTTACTGAAGAATAAAGTAAAGCATTAACACTACCACAAATTAAGGCATTTACTAAAATTACTTGCATGTATGATTTATAGAGCTTTTATTACCAACAATAATCATCGTTATGAAATAACAACTACGTTGTTAACATTGATCTTTTTTTATCAAGATTAATAATATTAACAAAACTAACATCATAATTAATTAATCAAGCTAAAATACTTTGATGAGGTGATTTATTAAAATTAGCAATCACTAATATTTTCATAGCTTTTAATTTAGTTAATATTTTAGCAAGGGTAATTCTTTTAAAGGCATTAACTAATAAATCAGCTAACACATCGACGTCTAACATTACCATATCAAGGTTTTTTATGATACATAAAAAACTAAAGAACTTCTCAATTAAATCATTATTTAATAACAATGCTGATTGACAAGCTAATGATTTAATTGAGCTTAGTAAATGATTAAAATTAGCTAATGAACCAGTTTTTAATAACGCACTATTAATTAATAACGCAACGTTTAATTGATCATGTTTAAAAAATAAACTAGCCATTTGGTTGTTAATAAAATCGGTAACTTCAAGTATATTCGTTATAAAAAACCGATTATGATGATCTAAAAATAAGGGCAATAAAACTAATTGTTCCTTTGAAAATAGATCGTTAACTTTGAAAAGATGTTTTAAAAAAATTAGATAATTTTTTTTTCAATCATCATCTTTTTGAATAATATAATTTAAAAATTGCTTAACTAATTGTTTATCAAACACTTTATTCATGACATTGATGACATGATTAATATTGTTAAGCAAAATGCAAAACATTTTAATATTTAATAAATTAGTAATTGCAAAAATATTATTTATCACAAAATCAAACTGATTGATGAGTGAGGTTTTTTCATTAAAAAAATTTTTAATGGTTTGGAAATTGATGATATTTTGATGATTAATGGTTGAATTATCGAAAACATTAAACAGGCGATTAGTATTATTGAGTAAACGATGATGTTGTGCTAATAAATATTCATATTGAGCTAAAAAACTATTAACATCATGGTGGCGCGTAACTCAACACGCTTTAAAAATGACATTATTTTTAACATCAATACCTTCTTCAAATAATAATTTTTTTATAAAATGATTGATTTGTAAATTAATAAAATATAATTTAACTTGATTTTGACAAATGATTGTGAAATGATTGGTAGTTTTGTTTCAAAAAATTTTATTTTTTTTAAAAAAAAATAAAATTTTTTGATTAAACTGATCAATTTGTGCGGGTGTTAAAAAAGTATTAATAACATGATTAATATTAAATTGATAAACAATGATTAAAAAATGTTTAAAAAAGGTACGATGGAATGTGTTAATAAAATGAAAAATATCACTATTATCATTGATATGAGTAAGCTTTAACATTGAATGATTAATTAATAGTTGATTATGAATATTTCAGTAAGCCGATATTTTACCAATCACAATATTTTCTTTAGGTAATAGTTTTTGAAATGTAACATTATAATATACATCAGAAGTCGAAAACTTAATAATTGCATGAGTTTGATCAATCATTTGTTTGGTTAATCAACTAGTAGTAATTTGTTTGAATTTTTCACGTGCATCAATATCTAATAAATCATTAAAAGCAAATCATGGTAATTCATTAGTATTAAGTTCAAAAAATGAATCATAAAAATAAAATTTTTTATATTTTAAATCAATACTAAAACATGACGATTCGAATGATAAATGATGAGTGACATGTTGTTTGTTACTGTTGCAGACATAAAAACATACTAATCCCGCACTTAATAAAAGCAACAATACTACAATGATATTAATAATTAATATTCACATAAAAAATATTTATTTTATAAAAGTGCCTCAAACAATAGCAATAACTTTACCATAACTTTATGTGGTAATTTTAAAGTAAAATGCTTTGCTTGCACAATATAAGCTAATGAAAAATTTTGCATAAAAATATTTGCTAGCGTTTGATTAACCATTAAACCAAATGTCATCATCGACGTTTGATGATCATGAAAAAAACTTCGATAATCCATGTTGGAAGTGGTTACTAACGAAAAATCATCATCAAATAAAATAGTTTTAGCATGATTAAAGACATGACTTGATTCATATATTTTAACACCAGCTAATAATAAATCATCATAATAAGTGCGTGACAAGTCTAATAAAAGTATTTTATCAGTTACGTTAGGCATTAAAATTCGAACATCTACACCTGATATAGCAGCATTTTTTAAAGCAATAACAATATCATTTGGTACAATTAAATAAGGGGTAGAAATTCAAATTCTTTGTTGCGTAGTATTAATAAATTTTAATAATAAATCTTTATAAATAATTTCAGTAATGTGGGGGCCGGTACCGATCACTTGATTAAAATTAATTGTTGTTAAATCTAAATTAGCTGATAATAGATTATTTTTTAATAATATTGGTAAAGGTAAATGTTGTTTAGTTAATTCATATCAATCTTTTAAAAATATTAAGGCTAATGAGGTGACGGCACCACCTGTAATGCGTACTTGCATATCTTGTCAACAACCATATTTAGCCGATAAATTAATATAATTATCACCAATATTATACCCACCAGTATATCCAATAACGCCATCAATAATCACATCTTTACGATGACACCGATAATTAGTTTTGTAACTAAAAAATGGTCAAGTAACATAATTGTAAAAACAAATTTCAATACCAATATTTTTCATGTTGCGTAAATTTTTATTAAACAAACCAAATCATGAACCAAAATGATCAAGGATTAAATAAATTTTAACGCCTTCACGATATTTTCTAATTAATAACGCTTCAAATGCTTTAAAATAATAACCGTCATGAATAATAAAATAATTTAAATAAATAAATTTTTGAGCATTTGCAATGTCTTCAAACAATGCAAAAAACTTATCAATCCCATTATCAATTAATTTAAATGTTAAATTTTGATAAAAAGGAAATTTTGTATAATTAGTCACAAAATTAATTAATAAGCTTTGCCTAGTTGATAAATCATGATTGTTAAGTAATCATTGCGTATCAGTTCATTGTTCATGATCAAATCACAATTTTTCTGCTAATAACACTTGGTCATATGTTTTACGACCTTGATATTTTTTATTAAAAATAATAAATCAAAACAGGCCAAGCATTGAAAAAACATTAATGATTAAAAATCAAGTTATTTTAAAACATGAATCACGTTTTAAATAAAAAATATATCAGGTACAACCAAAAATTAAGCAATAATTAACTAAAAAATAAATTCATAGATAACGAAGGGGAATAAAATAAAAAATACAAAAATAAAATCCACACGTTAATGCTAAAAATAAAAAAATGGTAAAAAATACAAAAAATAATTTTTGTTTAATAGTTTAATCTTCCTCTTGATAAGCTTTTTAAAAAAATATCAATTAATATGGTGGAGTAAGGGGGATTTGAACCCACGCGTCATTTGCACAACCTACCTCATTAGCAGCGAGGCCTCTTCAACCGAACTTGAGTATTACTCCAATCATTACTAACGCACTAAAAAATTATAAAACAATCTTAGTTTGTTAAAATAATTATATATACATTATAAAAATAATAACAAACGACATGCACATAGAACACAATATTCAATTGTAATGTTTTAAAAACGAGTAATTCAAATTAAAAACATAAAAGAAAATTATTAAGATTTGTCTCTTTAACAAATGTTTCACTAAAGTGGGTATATTCACATGTTAGTGAATTCAAACGATATTGTTCAATTGTTTTTTATTTATCAAAAAATCATAAAAATTTGACTTTATATATATATCATTTAAGTAAGGTATGTTTATGAACAAATTACTTAAATTATTCCCGATTGCAATAATTGCGCCTATGTTGGCGTTGACTTTTACTTCAGCAGTTGTTACACCTAAAGCTGAGGGTCATTTTAAATATATTAACAACTCCATTACATTTAATGGTAAAACTTATTCAACCGATAATTTCAACTCACACAATCAAAGAATTTTAAAAATCAGTAGTGTGGAAATTATTATTGATAAACCGACAAAAGATTTTGTTTTTTACACAATTAATGGTGTTGATTATTTATATGTTGAAAAACAAAACACACTAATTAATTTATCAACCAGTACAAAAGATTCTTACGTAATATATGGTGGAAAACTAAAAGTTTTTAATATCTTGGGGGGGTAGATTATATATTATATTGATATGGATCGCACTGAATTTTTTCAACCATCGATCACCTAAAATATTGATACCCTACTGATGAAGTAAATTCTGTTGAAATTCTTGATGGCACTCACATTCAATTGAAATTGAATAATTCAAAATATGTTTGTTTAAATTTAAACTTACACAATAAAGTTATATCAAGTGATAATTCATTTTGAAAAGTATTTATTGATAATGAAACTGTATTTTTAGGATATATATTTTATAATGCTGATTTAAATGAGCATCCAATTTTTAAAACTCCAATATATATGTCTGTATGAGAATACTCAAATATATACATTAAAAAAGACTTATCTGGGGGCTTGTTTGATTTCACAACAAGACTTACTTCAAAATCTATACAAAAATGCTCGTCTTATAAACCAATAACAATTGACGGCATTAAATTATTCATGGTAACTGTTGATAATAAACAAGAATTTTATGATGTTGATTTAAATAAAAAAGATGAATACAGTATTAAAATTCTTCACAATAACAATTACATTGAACGAACTGTTGCTGATGTTAAAACGTTATTCAAGTTTGATGATGGCGCAAAAATTACATCAATCCTAGATTACAAAAAACTTGAAGAACGAACCGTTGATACCGTTAAATTATTAATGGTAACTGATGCAAGTGATGGTGTAAAATTTTATAAGGATAGCGATCAAGCTTTAAATGGTAACTACACAACAATCAAACCGCAAGACACAAAGTACATTAAACGAACCGTTGATGGTGTGAAAACTTTATTCAAACTTGATGGCACATCAATTACAGATTACAAAGAACTTGAACCACGAACGATTGATACCGTTAAATTATTGATGATAACTGATGCAAGTGACAATGTAGCATTTTATAACGATAACGATCAAGTTTTAAATAAAAACTACAAGTCAAGCACTCTGCATAACACAACTTACATTGAACAAACCGTTGGTGATGTTAAAACGTTATTCAAATTTGATGATGGCGCAAAAATTACAACAATCTCAAATTACGAAAGCATTAAACCAATAAAAAGCTTATTTAAAAAGAAATACTTAGAAGTAACTAACATTGAAAAAACAGTTGATTGATATAGTAGTATTAGTGAAGGCAAAAAAGATGATTTTAAAAAAACCTCTGGTATTATAAAATATCAGACTCCAATTGTAATTGGAGCTTCGGTTGGTTCAGTAAGTGTTGGTGCTTTAATTACTGCATTAATTTTAATTATTAAAAAACGTAAAAAATAAATAATAATCATTTACCAACATTAGCACAACTTGTCAATATTTGAATTTTATTAAAGTTATCCACGAGCATTATTTGATTTTAAAATTTTATGAATCAATGTTAGTTAATAAAATCTTTATATTACCAGTTAATGGTGTTATAGCGTATGCTAAACGAGTAAATAATGTTTAAAATTCTTAACAAATATCAATTGATGATTATGTCATATTAATAATAGCTTAAAAAATAATATAAGTTTTTGTTAAAGCTTGGTTAATATAAAATGTAATGATAAAAGTTATTTTCATGTTTGCGTGATAAATTTATCACGCAAACATTACTAGCAATTGATAGATAAGTTGAGTTTATTATGGTTCAGCCGTTCCTTGATCAATATTTGATGTTGTTATGATAAAAATATCTTCTTTTACATAAGTTGTTTTTACTTTTTATATATAAAAAGGAAATTTTGTATAATTAGTCACAAAATTAATTAATAAGCGTTACCTAGTTGATAAATCAGGATTGTTAAGTAATCATTGCGTATCAGTTCATTGTTCATGATCAAATCACAATTTTTCTGCTAATAACACTTGATCATATGTTTGACGGCCTTTATAGTTTTTATTAAAAATAATAAATCAAGTTATTTTAAAACATGAATCATGTTTTAAATAAAAAATATATCAGGTACAACCAAAAATTAAACAATAATTAACTAAAAAATAAATTCATAGATAACGAAGGGGAATAAAATAAAAAAATGGTAAAAAATACAAAAAATAATTTTTGTTTAATAGTTTAATCTTCCTCTTGATAAGTTTTTTTAAAAAAATATCAACTAATATTGTTGAATAAGGGGATTTGAGCCCATCCGTCATTTGCACAACCTACCTCATTAGCAGCGAGGCCTCTTCAATCGAACTTAAGTATTACTCAAATCATTACTAACGTACTAAAAAATTATAAATAATCTTAGTTTGTTAAAATAATTATATATACATTATAAAAATAATAACAAATGACATTCAATAAAGACAACAACAATAACACCAGATAAAGCTAATTTTTTTAAAAAATTAATTACTAATAATTCTTTGTTATGCATAAAATGAATAACAATTTAATTAATCTTTGAAATTATAAATAATTAATAAAACTCAAATCGCTTTTATAACAATTTGTTTGTATATTTTATTTTTGACGTTTTTTAATAATAAAAACTAATGCTGTAATTAAAGCAATAATACCTAGTGAAACAGGTAATCCAATTGTTAAAAGTTGGTTATTTGTATCAGTTTTTGACGTTTCTTGAGCTTTTGGTATTGGTTGAGTGTCTGAAGTTTTTGGTTTTTCTTGAACTTTTGGTATTACTTTAGTTTCTGAAATTTTTGGTATTGGTTGAGTTTCTGAAGTTTTTGGTGTTGCTGGAGTGTCTGAAGTTTTTGGTATTGGTTGAGTTTCTTGAGCTTTTGGTATTGGTTGAGTGTCTGAAGTTTTTGGGGTTGTGGGTTTGTTTATTGTTACATTTTTAACAATTGTATTTTGAAATTTTAATTCAATTTGATCATTTGGTAATTCGTTTATTGAATCAATATCATTTGCAATTTCATAACTGATTGAATGGTCTATTTTTGAAAATAAAATTTTTTGATCTTTAATATATGTTATTCAATCACCTTCAGTTAAAGAAAAAACTTTTGGAAGATTTTTAATCTTATCATCTGCTTTTCCGGTTGTTAAATTTATAAAATAATTAGAAGTGACTTTGGAACCAAAACTATCTATAAATAAATAATCATTTTTATCAATCGTCAAAAAGAACATTTTGGTTTTGTAGTCTTTTACATCATCAGGAATATAATAAAAATCATCTTTATTTAAAATAATTGCATAATATAGATTACCTCATCCCCCTCATTTTCTTTTCTCTATTTTATATGTTTTGTCATTATATTCAATTTCTTCTATAATTCTTTTATTGTCACTAAATGTTTCAAAATCAGTGAATGATTTTTGCTTAATATCTGCTGAAAATAAAGTAATAACTAAAACTGGTACAACAATAATTGGTAATATATTTTTCAATAATTTTTTCATAACAACATCTTATTTATAAGAAGATGTTTTTATTTTATATATATATATATATATATATATAAAAAGTCAAATTTGATTGATTTAGTTTGATATTTTAGAGGTTGTTATGTTATTTTTAAAATCAAAAAACTAACTAATGTTTAATATGTTAAAATTTATGCATGAGTTATAAAAAATTATTTACTAGCGAATCAGTTTCAGAAGGTCATCCTGATAAAATATGTGATCAAATTTCGGACGCAGTATTGGATGCTTGTTTAACACAAGATTCACATAGTCGAGTATCATGTAATTTGTTTATTACCGCCGATCAAATTTTGATCGGCGGTGAAATAACTACCAATGCCAAAATTAATTTTAATGAAATTATTCAAACAGTTTTTGATGACATTGGTTATAAGATTACTTTAAATAAAACTCCATCAATCAAAAACGAACGACATAATTTTCAAACCAACATTAGTGTTCATCAACAATCGCCAGAAATTCATAAAATGGTTAATAACCTTGATCATCATATGAAATATGGCGATCAAGGGATTGTATTTGGTTATGCAGTTAATGAAACTGATAATTACTTACCTATAGCATATACATTAGCCAATGAACTTTTAAAAAGAGCTACTTATTTAAGAAAAAACGATCAATTTCATAAAGCTTTACCTGATATGAAATCACAAGTAACAGTTCGATATACTGATAATCCATCTTGTCCGATTCAAGTTGAAAAAGTAGTATTAAGCATTAATCATTATCAACACGATTCTAATGAAACGCGTGATCAATTTCGTCATTTTATTAATACGGAAATTATTGATCATGTATTGCGTCAATTTAATTTAAACATTGATTGTGAAAAGTATATTAATAATAATGGTGATTTTGTATTAGGAGGGCCATGAGCTGATAGTGGATTAAGTAATAAAAAAATTGTAGTCGATACTTATGGAGGAGGCGGTAGATGTGGAGGGGGGGGTTTATCAGGTAAAGATCCAACAAAGCCAGATCGCAGTGGTAATTATTTAGCTAGATATATTGCTAAAAATATTGTCGCTACAGGATTAATTAATAAACTTGAAATTCAATTAAGTTTTTTAATTGGATCTGAAAGTCCAATTGCAGTAGCAGCTGATACTTTTCATCATGCTAAAGTTACGGAAGCAATGATTTTACAAATCATTGCGCAGCATTTTGATTTAACTTTGCAAGGTTTTATTAATGATTTAAAACTTTTAAGACCCATTTATCGACAAACAAGTGTGGGGGGTCATTTTAGTAACGCTACTTTTCCTTGAGAAGCAACTGATAAAACAAGCGCCATTAAAAAAACACTGTTAACATTAATCGGTTCATAAACATGGTACAAGCGTTTAATAATCAACAATTAGAATTAATAATTCATAATCGAACTAAAAATAATATTTTAAATGAATGATTTACTGATATTTGACTGATTTTTAATACTTGTATACAACATTTAAAGATTACCAAACTATCAAGTATCAGTTTAGTAATTGTTAAAAAAAGAAGTATGCAAACCTTAAATAATAAATATAATGTTGCAACAAAGCATCAGCAACATGCTGATGTATTAAGTTTTCCAGCACAAATTGAAACAGCTGATAATATTAACCAACTTGGTGATATTTTTATATCAGTTGATAAAGTGATTACTCAATCATTAGCTTATCATCATTCCATTAGAAGAGAATTTTGTTTCTTGTTTTTACATGGTTTGTTGCATTTATTAGGTTATGATCATCAAATTAACGCCGAAGAAGTCATTATGTTTCAGATCCAAACTAATATTTTAAAACAATTAAATATTAACCGCCATTAAAATTGCATAATTTGTCATATTTTGATATATAAATGTCATAATTAATGACGTGCTTTATAAACTACACTTTGTAAAGCACTTTATTTAATAATCATTATCACGATTAAAAATTATTTTTTCATTGCGTTAGCACATTAATAAATAATATTACAAACGTTTCCGTTAAAAAGGCAATCATGATGCCTAAACAAAATCATTTTAATGATTTGATTGTTTCTTGTCTTTCTAAGCCTTGCGTGGCATATATTTTAATACCAATAATAATGCCACGAATTACCGCAAATAAACTAGTAATCACTAATAAAGCAGAAATAATACCATTACAAATGTTTTTAATAGTGATTAATAATTCATTATTCGCTAATGTCATATTCATCATGGTCGTCATCATCAGTTCATGCATCACTTTCTAATTGATCAGCATTAATAATCAATGCTCTTTTATTTCTGTTACGGATATAAAAACAAATGATAATTAAACCCACAAAAAATATCATCGATCCGGCTACTACGCCAAACAAGATCATCAGATTAGTTCAGGTGATTTGTTCATCAAGTTGAGCTTGATATTTGTTATAAGCATTAATGATTATTTCCTCATATTTTTTTTGTAAATTTAAATAATTGTCACGGGCTGCTTTAGATATTGGTCGGGTTCAATTATGGAGTTTTAAGATAATTGCTTCTTTAGTTTGCCAATCTTTAAAGTGGGCGTTTTTAAAACCATCATCGATTTGTGCTGTTAAAAAAAGCTTGGCTTTAATAATCGTTTTTTCTAAGATGCCTTTGGTTCAATGATTTCAAAAATTACTGAAAGTAATAAAAGAAGATATGGTTGTGTCGTTGATATCTATTACATCACGCACAATGTTTTGATGTTCATAACCGTTGACATTTAGTAATTGATGTTTTATAAAAGCGGCGGTTAATTGGGGATGATAGTTAGTAATATTTGTTAATCAACTGTGCATTTGATGATGATGTTGATTTTTAATAATATTAAGTTGATGAGTTAACATTTGATGATCAAGTTGATTGATGGTGGCATCATCAATGTTAAAAAACTTGACTCATGTTAATTGACGAGGTGTAATATTGTTGGGTACTTGATCACTACCAAGTTGTAAATAAAAATCTTGGTGTTGGTGGTTGATTTTAACAACGGTTAATTTTAATAAAGTAGTATTTAAACCTGGTTGATTATATAAATTTTTATTGACAACCTGATCACTGAGTGGTAATGGTTTTCAAATATCTTTTTCTTTGATCGATAATTGGGTTGATTTTATAAAATGAGGAAATTTATTTTGCAGCTGGATTTGTTGATGGGGGGTGTAATAAATTTTGACCGTTTGCTGATCAATGGTTCTTCATACATAATCTTTAATTAAATTATTTTTGGCTCAAAAAAAATTTTGAGCTAAGGCTTTATTAAATAATGTAAAATTGATAATTTTAGTATTACCATATTGATCGTTAACAACGATTTTATAATCATTAGGTTGCGTAAAGGTAAACATGATTTGATTATTTTTTAAGGTAATTTGATATGGTAGTTTGGGTGATGAATTTTTAATCACAATTTTGTTAGCAATTGTGATAGCTGGTTCACCATTAATGATGATGTTTTTAAGAGTATTATCAAGTAAAATATGTCAATTAATTTGATCGTCAAAGTAATATGCAGTTTTTTTAACATTTTGTTGATCAGTAAAATAAGTAATTAACTGATCGGTAGTGTTGTGATAATGATATAAATATTGATAAATATTATTGTGTAAGGTAATTTTTGTTTTATCAAAGCTGTTAATATAAAATGGTTTTTGAAGAGGCGGAATTAATTGATTATTGATGGTTACAAAGAAATAATAATGTTTATCAACGTGTTGACTGTTGATTTGATCAACTAACATGGTCGTTTGAAATTGATTTTGTTTGGTGAAAGTGAGTTTTTGTTTTTTTCATGGTGATTTATTACCAGCACGAAAATTTAATTCAAAAAATAAATGTTTGAGAACTTGATTAGTAAAATGTTTGCTATGATGAGTTAGTTTAAAGGTTAGTTTAAATGGTTTATTTTTGAAAATTGGTTGAGGTTGCTGGTTAAGACTAGTAACATTTGTTTGATGAACATTATCATCAACAGCAGTAATATTTAGTTGCAGATCATTGAAATCGACCAATAAAGCATAATCTTTTTTTAACAACGATGTGTTATCGCTCGGATATCAAGTGACTTCTTTGCCATCTTCTGATAAAGGTTGATCTTTAGGATATCGATATCAATACCACACACCACCACTGGGTAGTCATAAATTAACTCGTAAATTACTTAAATACATATTTTTTTTATCAAATCTGATGTCGGGGGCGTGAAAATTAGCTCAGGATACTTTTTGAGCAGGCTTGTCTAAATCAGTAATTGATTTACGATATCAAGCTTTACAATGTTGTGTTCTTTCGCCACGCAATCATCCATAAGCGACATGACATTTATTAATGGATCAATCAACTCAATCATCTTTACGAAAATAAAGATAATTATCATTAATACGCACTTCTTGTCAATGAGCTGAATCTTTAAGCAGTTGTTTTTTCTTAAAAGCACCACTCACTAAATACCAAGCGTTATTTTCTCAGATGACAGCAACATCAGTATGAATTAATAATGATTGGTTTTTTATAGGTGGGGAGAGATGTTGCGATGATAAAAAAAAATTATTATTAATAATCACCAAAGTTGTTTAATAAATTTAATAGTACGAATTATTTTTTAAACACCCCTCTTTTTAATTTTTTAATGATGCTACTCATTTGTTGTGTTTCGTAACTTAAATTTCCTTTTATTTTGAAAACTTGATCATAAACATGTTGCGCTCTTACTAAAAAAATGCCGGAGGCAATCAATAATAATAATTTTAAAATGACATTTGCAAAAAAATCATCTTTGTTAAAAATCATGAAATGATTGATGGTATATAATTTACTAATGACTGATATAAAAATAAATAAATTCAGATTTAAACCAAAAATTAATAAGGTTTTTGACACAAGGGTGGTTTGTCAATTTTTAAAATGCTTACCACCATCATAAGCAATTCACGCAATTGCCAGTGGTCCTAATAAAAACAACAGTAATATTTCAAACATTCTTTGAATTAAACAAAGACACATTGATGTTAATGTTCAAATAATAACACCTGCTCCAATCATCACTATGATGTTGTGAAATTGATGTTTTTGATCATAACTTCATTGGTAGTTTAAAGTAATATTAGTGATCTCAGCTTCGGTCATTAATTGATGAGGTGTAAAACCGGATTGATAAATTTTATCAGCAATAATATTAGTATCTAAACTGTTATGATGTTGAAAAATAGCCCCCATTAACAAAAAAATATAATTATTAATGGTGATAAACAACATTGGAAAGGTAATGATAAAAATAATAGCCACAAAAACATGTTTAATAATATTGTTTATTTTTCATGATTCTTGATTAGTAAATAAAAGATTAATTACTTTTAATATTGCCGCTAACATAATGACACCACCTGCTAGGATGGAAATAATCATATAAAAGAGATTGTGCTCGTTCATGTTTAATTCATGTAACATTCATTTAAAAAATTGTTCGCCTAATAAATAGTTAAAAACTATACCAATTTTTTGCACGATTTTTAATAGAAACATGGTAATTTGAAAAATCAAATTATAAAACCATGTATTTCATCATGCTGCATTTGGTCCAATATTTAATGAAGTACATATGATCAGCAACACGATTATCAAAAACATTTTTAAACAATAACGACCGCGTCGTGACATATTATTAAATTTAAAACAGATCTTTTTCATATTGATCAACTGTAATTTTTACTTTATTCATGATATTGTCTGAAGCAATTAATAAACACTCACCACGGTGTAATTGATTAATTTGTGAAATCACCAGTTGGTTTTTAATTGATTTTTTTAAAAGAGTATCAAAATTATTAACATCACCATCATTTAAATTAAAAACCAACATGGTTTGCGCGTTGTTTAAAATACTTTCGGTTTTAAAACTATGGCTAATATTGACGAAATCTTTAATGTTTTGACTAATAATAATTGTGCCACCTTGATATTTTCTAATGCGTTTTGTTAAATTAAAAATAAAATTAAGGGGTTGATAGTGATAATTATCGGCAAATTGATTGATTAAAACATGAGCTTCATCAATCACAATGTATATATAATGAGATTGTTGATTGAGTTGATTAGCTAAGCGATTTTTTAAAACTTCTTTTTCAACATAATAAAAAATTAAAAACAACAATGCTTTACTAAATGAATTGTTATAACTAGTTTGTAAAGAACTAATATCAAATAATGTAATACTTTTTTGTAAATTTAAATTAGTATGACAATTAAAATAACTGGTTTTGGTAAGTAAGGGTTTGAATAATTCAGCTAATTCAAGATTAATTTTGGTTGCTTCACAAACTAAGCAATTATATAAATCTTGCAAAACTGGAAAATCAGCGCTGGTTAAATAAGCAAGCTCACTAAAATTATCAATTTCTTTATCTTTATACATTTGATATAAAAAAGTCGTTAATACATCAAGTTTGGTTTTATTTAAAAAAGGAAATAAAATATTAAATCAGATTTGTAAAAAAGCAATATGATTGTCCAACTTTAAATGATTGTCAAAATATATTTCAAAAGGATTAATATAAATATTTTTATTTTGAAAATCAATAATATCACCTTTTAATGAAGTGACAATGTTGCGATATTCTTGTTCTGGATCAATAATGATGATTTTGTTTTGATTTAAAACAGCTTGTTTAATAATTTTTTTAGCCGCAATTGTTTTTCCTGAACCACTTTTACCAAGAATAACGATATTATGATTAATCCGTTGTTGATTTAAAAGATCAGGATTAAAGATAATATGACTTTGATTTTGTTGATTAATACCTAATATTAAACCTTGTTTATCTTGATATTTTTCATATGCAAAAGGTCAAAACGCAAATCAAGTAGTTGATAATATTTCTTGATGATGATAATTATAAAATAATGGGCGAGGTTGATTTCATTGCAGGCATTGTTTTAAAGCAGTGGATTGTTCAAAAAATAATTCGTTAATCATGAAGTTTTGTAGTTGTAATTGATTAGTAATTTGAGTAAATGTTTGTTTTAATTGTTTTTTGTTATCGGCTTTGATAACAAAAAACAAATTAGTTGCATAAATTTCTTGATTAGTGGTAGCAACTTCATTAATAATTTTTTCAAAATTTGTTTGCAAAGAATGATGTTGATTAATCAATTTGTCGGTAGTGTCAGTTGCTAAATTATTGATGGCTTTGGTAACTTGTTTTTGAAAATTAAGTTTATTAATGGTGTGTCATGACATGTAATAGTTTAAATTAGCTAATGATTCATATTTTGATAATCATTGTGGCGAAATATGAACTGGGTAATCTTCAATAGTAAAAAATTTATAATAAGTAGTATTAATTTTTAAGCAATTAAATTTACTAGTAATTTTAACGTTCAAATCGGTAACGTTATAAAAATTTAATAATATTTTGATAGTTTCAGGAGCGGCCAATATTTTTGGAAACAACGGCAAATCATGATTATTTAACAAAGCTTTATGTTCTTCAAAAGCAATTTTTAAATTTTTTTGATCAGGACTAGTTAAAATAATACTTATTAAAGGTTCAGTTAAAGTGGTTGTTAAGTTTTGGTATTTTGCTAATTCCAACATTAACAAATGTTTATAATCTTGATTGGTAACTATTAATTGTTGAATGTAATCAATTTGATCTTGTCAATTTAATGGTTGGGTTAATTTAACAATATTAATGTTAATGTTATGTTTTTCGATTAATTTGAATGAATTAGTGATGATTTGAATTAATTGGTTTTTTTGCTGATCGTTAAAATTATGGAGATTATAATGATTGATAGTTAAAAACATTACGTAGTTGTGATTGATTTTAATAGTTTCATGGTTATTAAGTGGTTCTTGAAAAATTGATCAGATTTTATTAAAAGTTAGGGTTTTTATTTTTTTAATTAAAAATAAAAACATGAGAATTAATAATTTATAACCTTTGATGTTGAAGGTGGGAATATTAATTACCAACATGAAACATAAACTAAATCAAAAACACATGATCATGATTTTGATTCAAAATAACACATGAAATTTAAAAATTAAAAAAGCTAGTAAAATAAAGATAAAAATTAAACAACCATCGGGCAATGTAAAATTTTTAAAAATCTTTAATTTAATTTTGTTAATTTTTTTACATATTAAATATTCATGATTCATATAACAACCACATATTATATATCTCTTAAAATGCAAACTTTTCCTTAAATATTTTTTTTATTTAAAAAAAATATTTATATAACGCAATGAAAATAATCTATGTTGGGAGATAATTATAGGTAAACAAAAACTAATTAATGTTTATTTTGATAAAAAACAATGCAAGATGTGTAATAAAAATTATTTATTGTTGGCCTTTTTAATATGTTGATAAATAGATTGTTTAACGATGGAATGGTAATTATTGGTGATGTTTTAATCAAAATCAACATAAAAACTTGACTTTATATATATATATATATAAAATAAAAATAACTTATGTAAAGGAAGTTATTTTTATGAAAAAATTATTGAAATTTACAAACCTAAATAAAGTAGTTTTATTTAGTTTGGTGACAATTCCGGTAGCTGCTATTTTAATGACGGCAAATGCTTGTCAAGGACCAACAGGACCAGCAGGATCTAAAGGTGAAACAGGAGCAGTAGGACCTAAAGGTGAAACAGGAGCAGTAGGATCTAAAGGTGAAACAGGAGCAGTAGGACCTAAAGGTGAAACAGGAGCAGTAGGACCTAAAGCGTAAAGTAAGTTAAATTTAACTAATAACTAAACCTAATGTTAGAGTTAAAATTTATAAATTTTAACTCTAACATGAAATTAAGCTGTTAATTAATATTATTTAATTTTAGAAATCTTTTTTAAAATTTTAAAAAAGATTTCAATTTTATTTGTGTTTTAATAATCTTTGTATATTTATATTATCACTGATTTTTTTAATATCATAAATCAATATTATATAACAATCGCCGTTATTTGAAATCTATAACTATTATAAAATAACAATCTTTTTTTGTATATTTATAATTTTTTTTAAGGACATCTTTTGTAATAATTTTGCCAATTATATGTCCACCTTTTAATGATTAATAACCTGTGCTAGTGATTTTAATTTGTATTCTTAAAAATACCCGTCTACAATAACATCATATTTAATGTTTGTTACATCTACTCTACAATATTAGTTTTATAATAAAAAAAATTGATATCAACATTTGCTTCTAACATTTATTGTATAGAAGATATACATTGTTTTTCATTTTTCAATCCTACAATATAAAGTCTTTCTCTGTTTTGAGGCATATTTGAATAATTAGTTGTATTTATAATTTTGAATTTGATGTATATCTTAAATCTATTAATTTGTTTAAAATAGTAGCAAACGTTTCTTCGTTTTTATGAGGTTTTAAATTTTTCACATTTTCTAAAAAATTTTGGTTGTAATTTTTGAACAATTTTAAATACATCAAAAATTAAATCACTTATTGATGATGTTTTAATCAAAAATCATCATCAAAACTTGCTTCGTAGTCTTTAAAAACACCAGTTTCTTGATTGAAATATAAATCAACATTACCGACGGTGCCGTTACGATTTTTTGCTAAAATTAATTCAGTAAAGTTCGGATCGAAATTTTCTTGTTTAGTTTGATCATCTTGATAGTTGTCGTCGGCTTGGGTATCTTTATGATAATAACCGGGTCGATATAAAAACATAATTAAATCAGCATCTTGTTCAATAGCACCACTATCTCGTAAATCAGACATAATTGGTTTTTTATTTTCACGACGCTCTACATATCGCGATAATTGTGATAAACAAATAATCGGAATAGCTAAACTACGTGATAATTGTTTTAATTTACGTGACATAAAACTAATTTCACGATTACGATCCATATAATCAGTTTTATCAATACTTAAGAGTTGTAAATAATCAATTACAACTAATGAAATATCATGTTTGGTGGCTAATTGTTTTAAAAAAATATTAATTTTGCTTAACGTAATCGTTGGATCATCAACAATAATAATTTTGGTTTGTTTTAAATTTTCTGAGGTAATAGTAATTTGATTTCATTGTCCGGTGGTTAATTTTTTACCATATTTAACACTTGATATATTAATTTTTGACGTAATTTGGAGAATTTTTTCTAAGATTTGATCATAAGAAGTTTCTAAAGAAAAGAACACCACGACATTATCTAAATCTAGTTGCACCGCATTAATGACAAAATTTAATGATAAAGTAGTTTTACCCATACTTGGGCGAGCAGCTAAAATGATTAAGTTGCCTTTTTGAAAACCAGCCGTTAATCGATCTAATTTAGCAATGCCACTACCTAATCCGATAAATTCATAACTGGAGGCTTCTCACAATTTTAATTGTTCTTGTAACGTTTCGATTTTATCACTAATAAAATCATAAGATTCAATTTTAGTATCTTCAATGAGTTTTTGAAAATAATCATGAACATTAGTTAATACTTCACTAATTGGCATAGTTGAATTGACTTGCGTTTCAATGAATTTGATACCTAGTTTTAATTTTCGTTTAATCGACCGATCCATTAAAATGTCTACATATTCTTTTAATAACACATCAGAATCAATAAAATTTTCAATTAAATAATTTAAATAATGAAAAACATCAGCACTTTCTTTTCAAAAAGTTTGTTTGATTAAATAATCTTGTAAAATAGTAACATCAACTGTAGTTGAGTCTTCATATAAGGTTTGTAACGCTTTAAAAATTGATTGGTGCTTTTCACTGTAAAAATCATGAACCGTAAGTTTAGTAAATACTTGATGACAATTATAAGGATTATAAATTAAAGAACCTAAGACACACGCTTCGGCTTCTTCAAAATATAAATTTGCAGGAGGATTATTAATTATCAACCACCATTAAATAATTTCCTGAGCATGAATAATGACTGTAAGTTCAGCAGTGATTTGTTTATTAAGTTTAATTGGTACTTTAGTTATACCTAACTTATGTAAATTACCGTGATGATGTAGTTGATGTTTATTAATGACAATACCATGTTTGTCAGCTAACTCTTTTAATAAATGTTTATGAGAAATGGCTCCAAAAATATGATGATCTTTAGTTTTTAATACAAATTCCAAATTAATTGCTTCAATTTGAACTTTAAAAGCTTGTAATGTGACGATGGTTTCATCAACCATCGCTTGTTCAACAATATTGCTCGCTTGTAATTGATGTTTGTTGACAAGTGTTGCTAGCTTGGCAAGCCGATTAGGAATTAAACAATTATGAGCATAACCTGTTGATACAACAACAATATCACCAGCTTTACCATAATTAGCCAAATCTTTTAATAAAATAACTTTCATTAAGCACCCACTACTTTAGATAATATCGTAATTAACTGCCGTTTTACTTTTTTAATATCGGGTTCATTCATAATTTTAACCGCTCCAGCGTTATAATGACCACCACCTACATTGTCAAATTGTTCTAATATAACTTGAATATTAAAGGCGGTTTCGTGTTTGCTGCGCCCCGAAATAATAATATGTTGATTAGCATCATAAGCTAATGCAAAAACGGCTTCAATTGATTGGGTAGCAATAAATTGATTAGCAATCTTGGCGATAAATACTTTTGAATATTGTTTAGTAGCGCGCGCATCCATTAAAATTAAAATATTATTATTAATAATTTGATGATTACTTAAAATAAAATCAGCCATCGATAACATTTCATCTAGATCATTGGTAAGTCATTGATTGACAACATCAATATCAGCCCCTCATGATTGTAATAACGCCGATGCTTTTAAAGTATCATGACTGGTATTTTGTTGATAGCGATTCGTATCAATCAAAATACCCGCTAAGGCAAAATTTCAAATCGCTTTGTTCATTTTTTTCTCTCAGTTTTGATATTCAATTAAACTAACTAACAATTCACTTGTTGAAGAAACAAGCGGATTAATATATTCAAATGTACTTTTGATGGAATTAATTGATTTATAATGATGATCAATCACAATAATTTTATCAGTTTTTAAAATAGAATTGATGATTCTAATCAAATCTTTTTGATTAACATCAACTACAATTGACAACGTATTAACCGTAACTTGTTTAGGGACAAGTTCAGGATGAATCACCCGTTTTGCTAAAAGTGGATGTTGGGCTAATAAATCAGCAAAGGCTTTTTTAGTAGCATCATCTAATTCACTTTGATCAATGACAATTGATGAAGGCTTACCAATCAATTCACAAATGTTATCAATGATTAAACAAGCGGCTAATGAATCAAAGTCGGCATTAATATGACCAGTTACAATAATATTTTTAGCCATACCAATTTCTTGTTGTAATGTTTTAATTAAAATACTTAAATTTTCATGAAAAAAATCGACTTTAACTTGTTGTTTTCCCGTAAAATAAGTCATAAAATTTTGTTCACTTTGAATGACAACTTGGTTACCACCGCGTAATTTAACAGTTTTTAAATTATTTTGCGCAATTTTAAAATTATCAAATAAAGTTGTTGATTCAAAACCATAAACAATACTAATTGATAAAAATAAATATAATTGAAATTTAGTATTAATGTAATGAGGAAATTCTTCTAAAAAATTAAAATTATTAGCGTGCATTAATTCATATTGTGATTTATTAAAAATAAATAAATAAGATAAATGTGAATTAGCAATTAATAACGCTTCATATTTTTCTGATAATTTTGTAAAAAACCCTTTAATATCGGCTTCTAAGGCAATGATATTTAAATTAGTTAACTGGCGATGCAACGTATTATTGTAATTATCAATATCAATCAACATGATAATTTTATTAATATCTTGTAATTGTTTTTGTAATAGTTGGGGTTTTGAAATATCAACCATTACTAAAGATCGGGTTTGTTTGAAAAATTTAACTATAAAATGTTTATCTTTAATGTTAATTTCTTGGACTTGTTCGTTACTAATCGCCACACTTAATTGAGGTGATAATGTATTAATTTTTAAACCTTCAATATCATAGCCTAAAATATGACACGCTTGATTAGTTCATAAAATACGATCATGATCATCTAATAAAATTAACAAATTATCAATTTGATGATCTAATATTTCATGAACATTTTTATTTTTAGATGATAATTGTTGTTTATTCATTAATAAGACATGTTTAAACACATAATAATAAACTGATAACACAATTAAATTAGTGATTAGTAATGATAGATTAATAATAATTCAATGTTTATAGTTAAAATTAACAGTTGTAAAAATTTGCAGTGAAAAAAGAATTGCAAAAACTAAACAGTTAATAAAACAACTTAATGAATAAAAAATTCAAGGTTGTTTGGTAATTTTGATTAAATAATGATTATTTCAACGCAAATTAATTAATTCACATAAGGCAACAAGGCCATGGTTCTAGCTCGTTTAATAGCACAAGCAACTCTTTTTTGATACTTTAATTTTAAACGCGTTTTAAACCTTGGTAAAATAAACAAGCCGGGCGAAATAAATTTTTTTAATAAATAAATATCTTTATAATCAACATAAAATAAATTATTTTCTTTAAAGTGACATATTTTAGGCGGACGTTTTGGTTTAAAAAAACGTGATTGTGGAAATTCAGGATCAAATGATGGTTTAGTACGCTTATCGTCATAACTATTACTGTTTTTTTTGAGATGATGCTTATTAAAAGTTCTTTTTTTTATCATAATATTTAATTACTCATCAGTTTTTTCAAATGGAGTTTCAAAAAAACCATCGTCTTCATCGGCCGGCGTTGGCGTTGGGGGATTATCTACGGGAGGTGTATAAGCGTTTCATGAGCTGTTAGCAGGTTGAGTATAATTAATGTGTTGATAATTATTGGGAGTTTGGTTTTGATTGGGTTGGTAATTATAATTATGATTGTGTTGTTGTAATAAATCTTCTTCTAATTGAATACTTGACACAACTACTTCAGTAATAAAATTAAGTTGGCCATTATCAGTTAAATTATTGTTGTTAGTTGATGATGATGGATCATCATTCACCACACGATTAGATTTTAAACGACCATCAATTAAAGCTTTTTTACCACGCCGGTTAACATTTTGACAAACTTTTTGCGCTAATTCTCCTCAAGCCACACATCTTACTAAATCATAAAATTCACGACCTTGATTAACTCGTTTAACATCTAAATTAAACCGACAATACAAAATCCCATTATTAGTTTGTTTTATAACAACATCATCTTTAAAAGCGCCAAATAATATCACTCGATTCATATTAAACATCCTCAGTTTCAGCATTTATTTTTAATTCCAATGGTACATCAAAAATATTTTCAAACATATCAACGGCTTGATCATCATCCAATTTAGGTTTCTTAAGATTTAATAATTTCTTTCGTTCATCAATGATGTGTTTTTGAGTTTCTCGTTTTAAACCTTGTTCATTATCTAAATTAATAACCATCATGCGTAAGAAATCTTGATCAAAAGCCAACACTCGTTTCATTTCTTTAATTTCTTCAAACGTTGCTTTAAGGGTAATCACTAAATAATAACCTTCTAAAAAGTTTTTTATTTTATAAGCAAGTGGTTTAACTTGTCAATCGTCTCATTTGATGATGTCACTTTTGATAAAAAAATTTTTAATTTTATCAAAAGTGACATCAACATCAATGGTCGGCTTCATTAAATACATAATTTCGTAATTTACTGTTTTCATATTATTATTTTATTGCAAAAAAACTTATTTCCTTATTTTTTTAATAAGCTTCATAACATATTATATCATTTTTAAAAATGATTAAATTTATTGATCAACATCATTAATTGATGGAAATTTAATCATTTTTAAAAAGGTAATCAATGCATCTAAATCAATAAAATTAAGACTATATTTATTTTTATTTTTAGTTACTCACAATCCGTCTGGATCAGCTTCTCCTAAAAAATCACTAAATAATTGCAGATGATGATTAAGTCGATCTAACTTTCGTTGTTCTAGTTTTTGTTCACTTTCTTTTAAAATTTGTTTGACGGATACATTAGCTGATTTAATTAATTGTTTGGTTTGTATGATATCTAATTGCGTCAGTGATAATTTATTTAATAATTGATCTAAAAATAACTTGTTATCATGATAAGGTAAAATTAAGCGAGCACATTCAATACTTAATTCTCCTTTAAAAATAATTTGTTGTAAGATAAATGGTAATTTTAAAAAATTAAACGATTCTTCAATATCATCACGGGGCAATCATCGCGCAATATCAGCTTCACTTATCCCAAATACATCTTGTAATTTTTGATAAAAGATACCAAGTTCTAAAATATTTAAACAATCAATTACAATTTGTTTTTGAATAATGTTTCAAACCGCACTGGTTTGTAGCTTTGCTGATTCACCAATTTTTAAAACTAAACACCGGATTGTTGCTTGATTAATGTTACGAATGATTTTATAATATTTAACACCAATTAATAATTCGTATTTGTGACCATCATCAAACACAATAATTGGATAATAATTATTGTTTTTAATCGAATTCATAAATAAATTATTCTCATTCAGATTGCTGGTTTTTTTTAATTGATGTGAAACTAAATTAATATGAGCAATTGGTAAATCTTTGATTAAATTTAATAAATAATTGGGTTGATCAGTAGTTAATGATGATTGATAGGGTGGGGTTGATGCATCAGGTCGAAGATGAGTCGTGTAATTCAAATAATCAAGTTGGTCTTGTAATTTTTGATTAAAAAGTGCATCGATTGAATTAATAATGTTTTTTTGATTCTTTTTATTTGCCATGGTTGATTTCTTTCGCTAAACTTAAATAAGCTACGGCGCCGGCAGCTTTTTTATCATATTGAAAAATATCTTGATAATTGGCTGAAGCGTCACTTAAAGCAATGTTACGAGGAATATATGCTTTAAAAACTTTAGTAGTAAAAAGTTTTTTGACTTCTAAGACAATTTTACTAGCGGTAATTGAACGATCAACCACCATCGTTAATAGTACCCCTAAAATATCTAATTGATTATTAACGGTATTTTTAATTGAAAAAAACAGATCAATTAATTGTGTTAATCCTTCTAATGAATAAAATTCAGTTTGTACCGGAATAATAATTTTATCCACTGATGCTAAAATAACTTTATTTAAAGACACTAATGATGGTGAACAATCAATAAAAATATAATCATAGGCAACTTTTAGTAACGTTAATTGATATTTAAAATGGTCAATTGATCCATGAAAGTTATTAGCAGTAATTTGTTCCATATGAGCTAAGCGATTGGTAACGGGTATTAAATCAACATTAGTCGTGATATTTGGTATAACAGCTGTAAAAGGATCAATGTCAGCACATAATACATTATAAATCGAACAATCAATGGTATTTTTTTGAACTCCAAAACCAGTTGTACAATTACCTTGCGGATCCATATCAATTAATAATACTTTTTGTTTTAAAATGCCTAAGGCGGCTGATAAATTGACTGCCGTAGTTGTTTTACCAACCCCACCTTTTTGATTAATAACCGCAATAATTTTATTAATAATAAAAATACCTAATCATCTATTCATTAATTATTTTAACATAAAAAAATGTTTTATAATGATTGACAAATTACACATGATAGTGTATCATAGTATTGATCTTATATAAATAAGATTAAGGAGTTATAAATATATGAATTGTTTGAGAAAAAAAAAATGTTGTGAAAAATGCTTGTGTAATTGTGATTGTACAATAAAAGAAGAATCATCAGATTGTACAAACGGTACTTGCGAATAATTATTTAAATATTTTTTGATAAAAATGATCAAGATTATTTAAAAAATATGCTTGATCAAACAACTCATTAAGTGTTGTTTGATCAAGCATATCGTTAATATGATGCTCTTCAAGCACTAATCGGTAATCTTGTTGTTGATCAATCGCTTGAAAAGAAGTAGTTTGAATAAAATCATAAATTTTTTCACGGGTTACGTTAGTTTTAGCTATTAAAGCTAATAAGATTCTTTGTGAAAAAAAACTTCGATGGGCACGAGCAATGTTTTTATTAATATTGGGTACATTAATCTGTAAACCATCAATGACATGGTTCATTCTGATTAACGCAAAATGAATTAAATGAAACGTATCTGGAAAAATAATCCGTTCATTAGCGGAATTAGAAATATCACGTTCATTTCATAATAAATTGTTTTCAAATGTTACGCTACAGTTGCTTCTAATTAAGCGAGCTAAACTACAAATATTTTCACAAAAAATCGGATTTTTTTTATGAGGTAATGAACTAGAACCGGTTTGCGTCGTTAAAAATGGTTCTTGGGCTTCATTAATTTCGCTGCGTTGTCATAATCTTATTTCAATCGCAATTTTTTCTAAACTAGTGGCTAAATTAGCTATTAATGATCAAAAAAATGCCAAACGATCCCGTGATATAATTTGATTATTAACATTCGCCACTGATAAAGCAAGTTCATCAGCAACAAATTGTTCAATGACTGGTTGCACATGGATAAAATTACCTAACGTTCCCGCAATTTTAGCAATTGTTACGTCAGGCATCGCCCACTGCAAACGACCAAGATGACGGTTAATTTCATCATATCAATAAGCAAATTTTAAGCCTAATGAAATTGGTTCTGCAAAAATACCATGCGTACGACCCATGATTAATTGTCATTTATATTGATCCGCTTTACTTTTTAAGCTGGTTAATAAGTTATGCATTGCTTCAAAGACAACCATTAATGATTGTTTAATTTGTAAACTATACGTGGTTTCAACAAGATCACCAGATGTTAATCCAAAATGAATTCATTTATGAGAAGGCAATTGATGCTGATTTAACATTTTTAAAAAAGCAACCACATCATGTTGCGTGATTGTTTCTCAATGATTCATGATCGCTACATCAACGGTTGTTGATGTAGCGATCGCTTGATAATCTTGCTCACTGATTAAACCAAACTTAGTTCAGGCTTGACAAACTAATAGTTCAATTTTTAATCAAATCGCTAAAGTGGCTGATTCTGATCAAATCTTACCGATCGCTGGGGTTTGATATCTTTTAATCATCATTAATTGTTAAGTTTAACAAATTCAGTTTGTAAGGCTGCTTTTAAATCACGGCGCAAAGATGTTGTATCAATACCATGCAGTGTATCATGTTGTAATTGAGCTAATAAAGGTTGATATTTAACAAATAACGATTGACAATGAACTAATACTGTATTAGCTTGTGCAAGGTTTAAAAAATTACCTACTTCAACATGATTGCTATTAACTTGCAAATTTTTATAATTTTCAAAAAAATCTTTAATTTCTAATTTAGTATGATTTGATAAATCAGTAATATCGTTAAGCTGATCAAATCTCGGATCATTCGCTACCACACCAATTAATTTAGTATCACCTTCACCATTATCGATCATGTCTAGTGCGCCAACTATCTTAACAGCCACATGACAACCTGGAAAAGTAGGATAAGTTGAAACAACAATAATATCTAATGGATCACCATCAAAATCTAACGTTTGCTGAACAAATCCATATTCACCTGGATAAAAATTAGCTCCATATAAAACACGATCTAAATGCATCTGACCAGTCATCGCATTAAATTCATACTTATTACTTGAAAACTTTGGTATTTCAATAACCACATCGATGATTAATTTATGAGACATTTATAAAACCTTGTAATAAAAATTAAACAAATATTGATTGTGTTGTTAATTAACAAAAATCAATATATTAATTTTATACTAATAAATCTTGATAATCATGAATTAATGTTTTTTAATAATGAGATAAAATCATTAAACATCATTTGATATGATTTTGTAATGAATGATTTACTGCATATCAGATTAAAACATTCATAAAATACAAAAATCGCCATTCAATTTTTGATAGCTGTTATCAATTGATAACAGCTAAATTGTAATGTTTAAATATGATGTTATTTAAATTTAGTTGTTGTTTTGAGCTGCTTTTAATTTTGCATCGGCTTCATCTAATGTTTGTTGAGCTGTTTTTAATTTTGCATCAGCATCGTCTAATTTATTTTTACTTTCTAATCAACTTGATGAGTTGTTGAAATTTAAATTTGCAAAATCAATTGTTTGGTTAAATTTACTTAAAATAGGTTTGATATATGATGGAGAATATATATTATTCAATACTTGTAAAACATAAATTGATGATCAATTTTGATTTTTGATTGCATTAATTACATTAAATTCATTTTTTACAAACATAATATTAAAATTATTATCACTCGATTTTGGAATGAATAATGCAAGTAATTCTTTTAGTGCTGTTGTTTTTGTTTTTTCATCGGTTGCGTTAATTCATTTATCTAATAATGTTTTTTTAGCAGTATCTGTTGCAGGCATTAATGCTGTAAGTAATGTTTTTAGTGCGTTTATTTTTTCTGTTTCATCGGTTGCGTTAATTCATTTATCTAATAATGCTTTGTGATCTTTTGCTAATGCTTTAAGTAATTGTAGTAAAGAATTTTCGGTTGTTGCGATATTTGATGCTGGATTTATAAATAATTGAAAATATGTTCTGCTTTTATCTCCACTTTTTGATAAAATTTTATTTAAATTTGTTGTTAAATTAGATTGTTCGGTTTGTAAATAAAATTTATAATTAAATATTGATTTAAGTAAATCTAAATCTAAAATTTTAGAATTTAAGAAATTTGAATTTATAATATTAAAATTTTGTTGAGCATGTTGTTGGTTTGTTTTTGCATGTTGTTGGTTTGTTTTTGCATGTTGTTGGTTTTTTATTGCATCATCTAATTCTTTATCAACACCTCAACAATTTTTTGCTGATGTTGAAATAACAACTGCCGGTATTGTTATCAAACTAAATAAAACAACTTTATTTAAGTTTGTAAATTTCAATAATTTTTTCATAAAAACAACTTCCTTTTCATAAGTTGTTTTTATTTTATATATATAAAGTCAAGTTTTAAAATATGTAACTGGATTTAGGTTTAATTTCTCTTGTAATAATATTTTACTGATGATAATGCTAGTAAATAGGTGATTAATTTAAATGAATTAAAATGACTTTTAATGAATGTTAAATATTAACTTACGTTAATTGTTTTCATTAATTTAATAATAATATATTAACTGGTAGTTTTGTTTAAGTTTTTATATTTTTTAATATATATTTTTCTAAAACAATAATTAACTAAACGATCTGAAAATAAAACTTGATATGTTTGTCATATTTACCATTATTTATTACTAAATAAAATAATACTTTTTATGAATTTGATTCAATACAAACAATTGAATGGATAAAATATAATAATTGTTAACATTTATATAAATGTTAAATTTTATATTATTTTTTACGTTTTTTGATGATTAAAATTAATGCAGTAATTAAAGCGATAACTAATATTAAGCCGCCCCCGCAATAATTGGTATCTTATATTTTGTTCAAATTAATTTTATTTTATCAGCTTTGTTTGTTGTTAATTTTAAATCAGTTGTATATAAAGTTTTAATATTATCAACTGTTTTTTCAATGTAATTTGTGTTGTTGTGATTTACGATTGTATATATTTTACTTTCAATACCATTAACATCATAAATTTTATCAGCTGTTATGAACAATTTATCATTATCAATTTTAATTAAATTATTTTTAATGTATTTTTTAGTTTTATCTTTGTTAGTTACTTCAATGGCTTGGTTTGTTATTGTTCACCCATCTTTTATATACATTAGTGTTTTGTTGTCTATAGTTGCTAAAATTATTCGCAAATCAAGCAGAGTTAATGTTGAAATACTCGTGTAATTTTCTATTAGATAAAACAAGTTCTTTGCATAGTATAAAGTTTTAGTTTTATCTTTATTAGTTACTTCTAAACAATGCTAAAACAATTTTGTTTGTTGAGTAATTTCGCCAATGTAGCTTTTTGTTTTGACTTTTAAGTCTGCTGTATATAAAGTTTTATTTTCATCCTTGTCAGTTGTTTCTAAGTAATTGATTGTTAAATCCGATTCCAAGATAGAATTTTGTTGTTTAAATTCAAATATGCGTTTTTTAATTGAAGTGTAATTTGTAATTGAATTTGTACCATCCATTGTATATAAAGTTTTAACATTATCAATTGTTTTTTCAATGTAATCTGTGTTGGGTGGTTTGGTTGTTTTGTATAATGTGCTTTGTTTTAAATCAACATTATACAATTTTATTTCTGTATCAAAAGTTACTATTAATAATTTGTCAGTATCAAGTGTTTTTTCTTCGATGGTTTTGTAGTTTTCTATTTTTTTAGTTGAATCACTTAAAAGATATAAATTATTAGTTTTATTATCGTTATTTTTTGATATGTATTTGATGTCAAAATATTTTTCAAGTTGATAAATGTTTTTTAACACTAAATCAGTATCAAAAAATTTATTTTCTTCACCAATCGTTGTCATAAATAATTTTGTGTTATCAACAGTTATTTTTTTAATATCGTCAGTGTAGTTTTCAATTTTGTTTTTTAAGTCTGTTGTATATAAAGTTTTCGTACCATCTACGTTAGTTGATTCTAAGTAGTCTTTACCATCAACTTTTTTTTGTGAAATTGTTTTGTATTCGTTTGTTCAATTGTCGAAATTATACAATAATATTGTTTTTCCAGAAATTGTTATTTCAATATATTTAATATTATTTATTTGTATAAATTTTTTAGATGCGTCTACTTTTTTAAAAGTAGTCATGTTGTAAACACATTCAGCATCATTAATATTTAATATTAAATAATTGTTTGGAAAAATTGTGAATTGTTTAGTAATGTTACTAATTTTCATGATTTTTTTTGTTGGATCGGTGAAAAGATATAAATCAAATGTGGGAGATGTATGAAATTGATATTTGATATAATATATATTAAAGTAATCTATTAATACATAATCTGGTGTTGAAATCTCTAATGTATGGAATAAAAAATTTTTATTTTTAACAGTTGTTGTTTGAATGTCACCTGAATATTGGGTTTTTTGATTTGCATTTTTTGTATATAAAGTTTTTGTCTTGTCAAGGTTATCTTTGATTATGTAATCTATACCAAAATGTTTTTTGTTGGATAGGTTTTTGTTGATGATGGTGGTTTGTTGGTTGGTAAAAATTCAATTGTCGGAGGTTCCAGTAATGTTATATAATATGCCGTCTATAGTAACAGATTTTATTGAAGGCTGAGATGTATTTTGTTGAACATCAGCACTCATTAATAAAGCTGATACTAATATCATTGGAGTGGTAATTAATAATGGCGATAGTTTGTAAAATATTTTTTTCATATACTTTATTTACCATAACCAATAAAAACAATACACCCTGGTCCGACATGAGCGGTAATTGTGTTAGCAAGTCGGAGGTATGAAATATTTTTAATACCTTTGCGCATAGCAAGTTCATGCGCAAATATTTTTGATGATTCAATGTCTTGAGCTTGTGAATAAGCAATGACTAAATTATCAATTTGATTAACATCACCATGAAATGTAATTAATGCGTTTAAAGCTTTGTCACAAGCAAATTTAAATGTTCGTGACATTTGATATTTATGAATACCTTTTAATGAATATTCTAAAATAACTTTAAATTGGATGAGGTCAAGAATTTCAGTGGCTGATTTAATGAAACGACCACCTTCTTGAATAAAGCTAATATTAAATGGTATAAAATAAGCAGAAGTTAGACTTCGTAGCGTTACTACATACTTACAAATTTTGATAAAGCTAAAGTTAGGTAAATTAATTAAGGCATTTACTTTTAAAACAATATTTTTTAAGATTGGACCAGCAGCATTAGCATCAATTAATAAAACTTTATTTTTATACTTTTTTTGAGTTTCTAAGTATTTTTTAACGACACCATATTGTGAAGATAATAATGAGTCAATCGGTATATAAATAATTTGATCATAATCGATTAATAGTTCATCAAAGGTTGCAATTAATGTATTAATTGGTACAAAACTAGTACTAATTTTACTATTAATGTTATTAGCTAATAATTCATCAAACGGATTAGCACTTTCTAAATCACCTTCATCATCAAAACTAATATGTTGCGCATGATTATCAAACATTATCGTTAATGGCAGTACTTTAATATTATAAAAAGCTGGTTCATTATTTAATAAATTAGCTGATGAATCGGTAACAATAATTCTTTTCATAAATAATATTTATCTAATTATAACATTATATTTATGATTATTTTTCGGTATTATATTAAACATAACAATGGTATTTTTAACAATCATCTAAAGGATATTGACAAAATTAAAACATTAACAAATAAATTATTACGTGGCGAAGTGGTTGTTAAAAACATTAAACAGCAATGTTTAGCATTTCAAAAGTTATATTTAGCAGATATAAAGCTAAATATGACGATTATTAAGTTTAATAACTGCAATGATTCAATTAACTCTTATATTGATAATATTGTTAAAACATGCACGGCAATGGATATTAATTATCATATTAACACTCTTGATGCACTAACCATAACCGAAACGCAATTCATTGATATGATTAAATCATTAAATGAGCAATCAGCAATACATGGTTATATCATTCCCTTACCATTACCATTCACTATCAATATGAATAACATTTATCAATCTATCGCACCGCTGAAAGATGTTGATGGATGTTCCCTAATTAATTTAGGTCAATTAATTAAACAACAACCACCATTAATTGTACCCGCTACCGCGGCAGCAGTCTTAAGGCTCATAAACCATTATCAAATTAAGCTGATCAACACTTACGTAGTAATTGTGGGAGCTAGTATGCAAGTTGGCAAACCATTAGCTAATTTATTATGACAACATCATGCAATCGTAACCATTTGTAATATCTTAACAAAGAATTTAAAAACATATACGCAACAAGCCGACATATTAATTGTGGCAGTTGGAAAAATTAATTTAATTACCCGTGATATGGTTAAAGTAGGATCAATAGTAATTGATATTGGTTGTAATTATAATGATCAAGCAACATTAGTCGGTGATGTTGATTTTGCAGCAATTAAAGATCACGTAGCGGGCATCACGCCGGTACCCGGCGGCATTGGCCCAATTACAAGTATCATGTTGATGATGAATTTATTAAAACTTTATGCTCATCAACATCAATTACCAACTGATTTATTAGATTAATAAAAATTATAGGTGTAACGTTTTAAAAAAGAGTAATTTAAAGTAAACACAATCATTATATTTTCCTTTTATAAAGGTAGTTTTATTAGATTTTTTGTATCTTTTAAATAATAAAAAATCTAATACTAAAGCGTATGCTAAACGAGTAATCGAAATTTGTCTCTTTAACAAATTTCGATTACTCGTTTAGCATACGCTTTAGGGGTGGTTTTTTACCAAATCATTTTGCTAATAAAGTTGGTGCTTTAGTGGTAACAATGTTAACGGCTCGTTCTAACAACACTTTATTTTCTTCTTCTAAGTCTAATTTACGTTGTGTAGCTTTTTTAATAAAACTTAAGTAAGTAGCTTGACAAAAACTGTTAAAGGTTAACGAAAGAAAAATTGAAAATAAGGCTTGATAAGCAAAGATACGATAATTAATTACTGGAGATGATGGATTTGTTTTCATGATTTGGTTAATTAATACGATTCAGATTATTAAAAAAATGATTGATAACAAAAATGAACATCCAAATACCACCAACACATATTTAACGTTATGTTTATGAAAATGATTTAAAATATTATGCATTTAATGGCTGTATAAAAATGTATTTAATATGGTACCCACGATAAGACTTGAACTTATGGCCACATACTTAGAAGGCATGTGCTCTATCCACTGAGCTACGTGGGCATGTAGACATGCTTTGGATAAACTAATTGTAAATTATTTTTAATATTTATGAATTATTTTGTCACAAAAATTCAAAAACTAAATTTTCTTTCATTTTTTCAGTTACAATTTTTCGAAATTGTTCCACATTATTTGGATCTAAAGAACCTTCAATGTTTTTTAAATCTTCACTGTTAAAATGATTTGGCATATCCATTTTTTCTAATTTAAAAATTTCAGCAACCATTAATTTGATCACAAATTTTCGTTCAGCATCAACAATTAATTCTTGATCAATCGCTTCTTCAGATAATTTTGTAAATAATCGATATTCATTATAAGTAATTTGTTTTGTCTTTAATTTGCCAATAAATTCCTCTTTAAGAGCGGGTAATTCTTGCATAATCACCGCTTCAGCAATATTTACTTTACTTTTATCAAAAATTAATTCAATAATTTTTTCATGAAAGGCATCTTTGACTAATAAAGTTGCTTCTTTTTCGATTTGTTGTTTGATTCAATCAACACATGCTTGTTCGGTAATATGTTTGGTTTTATAGAAAGTATTAAATTTATTTAAAAAAACTTCATTGATGGCAAGAGGTGGCAATACACAAATCTTTTGGATTTCGACAATTAATTCAATTTTTTTAGCAGTTTGTTCTTCAAACTGAGGTATGTCAAATACAATTTTGTTTATTGACCCAACTTTTTGATTGAGAGTGGTTTTTAAAAAATGATTAACAAATAATTGTTCATATTCGTTAGTTTTATGCAAAATTGCTGTATCAAGAATAATCATTTTTTGTTCATTCATAAAATCTTGAATTAAAAACTTTAAAAATACATTAGTAACTGCTGATGCTTCAACAATTCTAAAAAAAACTACATCACCATGGGCAATAGTTGCTTTTTCAAGTGTAGGAGTTGGTAGATATTTATGCAATAAAACATTGATTTCGGTAGCAACGGCTTCATCACTGATGGGCGGAATTTCTTTAGAAATCCCCGTTTTTAAACCTTTATATTTACCAATCTTAATGGTAGGTGTTAATGCAAAATTAAAATGTAATTCACATTCTTTATCATCAGCTTTGATAATATCAATTGATGGTCTATTATAAGGAACAATGATGGCATTTTCAAGGATTGCTTGCTCATAAGCTTTATGAGCAAAGAGATTGATGGCTTTATTAACAAGTTGCGTTGTGGTTAAATACCCACTTGCTAAATCTAATGGGGCCTTTCCTGGACGAAAGCCAGGCACAGTTACTGATTCAACTAATTTTGCTTTAGCTTCATCCATGACCGCTTGTCATGTTGCACCATCAATATTAGCAATATATTGACCGGTGGTATTTTCAATATTTTTAGCCGTAATTTTCATATGTTACTCCATTTGGGTTTTTATTAATTATAACTAAAAATTTAATTTTTTTAAAGCCAACATTACTGCTTGATGATTAATTATTATTTGATCATCAATATCAAGTAATGTTGGTTCATTTAATATATGTAAAGTATGTTTGATTAATGCTATCGCTCAAACATCAGCACTGATTGCGGTTGTTATAAAAGGATAATGATGGTGATAATAATATTTAAAAGTTTCTAACGCCATATAATAAATAGCCGGATTGGTTTGATAACATTGTTGTTTAATAAGTGGTTTTAATAATAAATATAAGGCTGATTGATCAACATCAACAAATTCAGCAATATTTATCTTCACTAATTGATGGTGCAAATAAACATTGATCCAGCCATGTTGACCATGGTTTTTCAATAACTTTACAATTGCAAATTTATGATAATTAAAAAACAACTGATTAATTAAATAAAGTTTTAAAGTTGCTATAAATGGTTGTAAATCATGACGATGTTTGTTTGATAAATAATGAAAAACAATCGGATGTATTTCTTGATCTAATGGGTTGTGTAATATATCAATGATGGTGGCATTATTTTCTCAATCAATCAACCGATTTTTAATCATATTAATATTAAAAATAATGGTTTGATAATATTGATGATAGGTTTTAATATCTAAATCATGATCATCAGCATCAATGGTAATTAATCATTGATACGCTTGTTGAAAAGAGGCTGATTTAATCAGTAAAGAGATGTTTTGTAAAATAATTGTATTAAGCATGTTGATGAAATTTCCAATTGATTATGATGTTAATAAATTAAAAAAATATAAAGTGTTAATTAAAAAGTATAATTTAGTTCAATATCAATTATAACATTATGAAAAACAAATCAATGGCACTAATGAGAGAAGCGATGATGCATTTTTTATATACTCATTTTTTATTAAACACTTCTGTAGCAGATAGTCAATTGCAATTAAATCAGGATCCAAATTTTAATGATTATCAATTACAAAAAGTAACATTAATTTTAACAAAATTACATCATATTTTAAATATGATTAGCCAGCACATGAAAATTGATTGATCATTTGCAAGATTAGCTTGTATTGATAAAGCCATCTTAGTGATTGCCACTTATGAAATAATTTATGAAAAACTTGATTACAAAATTGCCATCAATGAAGCAATAAAAATGAGTAAAAAATATGGCAATAGTACTGATTATAAATATATTAACGGGGTGTTAGAAGCTATTAAGACTCATCAATAAACAAGCGTTTATTGATGAGTTTTACAATGATCTTAATTAGGAACAATGATTTTTTCGTGTTTTAATTTTTTAATAATTAAATCGGCTTGCAAATTATTCAATTTAAAGTAAGTTTTTAACATCATTATGGTAATTAAAGATCACCGTTTTTCAATGATTAAAGCTTTTATTTTCTCATAAGTATCACTAGTGACGTGTTGAGCAAATGTTGCTTCAAAATCAGCATCTTGTTCTAACATTTTGTGTTCTTCAAAAACAGTTTTATATTCTTGATTAATAAATGAAGTTGGTTTCACTAATTGTTTTGGTTCAAGGTAATTTAAAAAGTTTTCTTTATCAATATCGCCAGTTGGCCCAATATAACGATCTTCAAATTTTGCTTTAACATTTTTTTCAGCTTGATTTAATTTGACTTCGACTGGATATTCAAAGTTGTTTTTAATAGTATCCGGTTTATTAATAAATGATGGTGGTTTTAAATCAACAGCATATTTATTTTCTAATTCACGATTTGATTTGATTTGAGCTAAAAATTTTTGTTGATCGCTATTTAATGCGCTTTTTGAATTTAGCGCAGGTTTTTTAAAAAATTTTGGTTTAGATCTAAATTTCATTAAACATATACAAATAAACATCACGATAAATGTCGTTACATATGGAATTACCATAGCCGCAACAAAATTTGTTTTTATAGCTAATGTACCAGCTACAAAATAACCAACAAAGCCTGTTCAGTTGGTAGCTATTTTTAGTTGTTCCATTAATGGTTCATTAGAGGCTTTAATTTGACCAATTAAGGATTTTGCATGGTTAAGTATTGATTTTACGTCAAAAGTATTATAATTTTGTAACATTGCATGATTATCAAATTTGATTAATTGTTTTGTATTTGAATGAAGTAAAATTTGACCTAACGTTTCATTAGGTTTTGAAGCTTGTTCAGCAATCGTGATCATTGTACTATTTAAACAAATTTGTAATAATACAACACTACACAACATGATACTTAAACTTAATAACAGCGTACTAATACGAATTTTGGTAATTAAATATATAAAAAATATCGTTATGACGCTGATATATAAAAATCATTTAAAATATCCTAATAAGATATGAAAAGCTCAATCAGAAGCTTGACCAAGCAATGTTAATCTGAAAAAAATCATGCAAAATGTTGTAATAACAAAAAAACATGTTAAAATTTTACAAATGCGTGCAAAACTAAACCATGATTTTTTAGGCGCTTTTGTCAAATTATTAGTATTATATTTCATAAATTAATTCCTTTATTTTTAACAATTATACATTATTATTTACATATTTTTAAAAACTAATGCAACCCATAAAATATAATTAATTAATAAAAACCAACTTCTAATATAACAATTGGGGTTTTTTTAGCAACCCGAAACATATAATCTAAAATTGGTTTAGTTAACATTTCTTTGATAAAAGTTGCGTCAGCTGATGGAGGATCAATTTGAAATCTAGGTAATAATACGGTTTCAGTTAATTTATCAATGATTTTTTTTATTTCAGCATTTACTTTATGTTTAATGACAAAACCATTATCAACTACACCTTGAATTTGAATATCAACATTGGTAACCACCTCAAAAGTTTTTTTAGCTAACATAAAATTAATACTTATAAAACCATCACTTAATAAGTTTTGACGATCTTGAATGATGCGATCTTGTTCAAAATATCATTGATACGGTTGATGCATTAATAATCAATCAGGTTGATTAATGAATGTAGGTTTAGTAACTGGCAGTTGGTCATGGCTTAATGGTAAGTGTAAGCTGGTTTGATTATCCATTAATAATAAGTGGTTTGGTAAAATAGTGGTGTTGGGCATGATACTTTTCATTAATAAAAAATCACCATAAAAACCAGTAATCGGAATAACATATTGGGGATTAATTAAATTTAAAATAATTTTAATGTCTTGTAAAGAAGGTAAAAAACTAAATGGTTTGTCAGTATCACAAGTGGTTAATGAGAAGTCAAGCTTCATCGCCTCTTCAAGAAATAGTTCATAACACCATTCTTGACCAAATAATAATTTACTGGCCAAGACAACTTCATCGGTTGGTAAAAATGTAAATGCTGATGAATTTGTACAACAATCATGTAAAAAATTAAAAATGGTTTCCGGTTGATCAGATAAAATAATAATTTCCGGTTGCGCGGTCTGATTAATGATGTAATTGGGTGGTTTGTTATGTCAGTTTGCAAACATGAGATGTTTAAAATCAAATGATTGCATACTTTTAAAAAAATCAATCATAGCTCAAAGCTGATGATTATAAATTCAAACTTTGATTGATTTTTTTAATTTATTATAATAATTGAAAATTTCAAATAAATACCACAATTGATTATGAAACACAATAAAAATATAACGCATATCAATATTAAAATTGGATTGTAATCATGGCGTAATTGAATAATGATGCAGAGAAGTTAATGAATTATTAACTCCTCCCGCGGGTAAAAATAAATGAGTAATTGATTGTTGTGATAATTTAAATAAAGTATGATAATTACCCGTAAATAATGGATAATCAACCACCACATCTAACATAAATTCACTTAACAAAACAATTTTAAAAGCATCTTTTTCAATCAAAAACCCCATCGTTTGTGGAGTCATAGAAAATACTGCTAAACTAGTGATTTTAATCTGCCCCGATGATTGCTGAATAATGATTTCCGAACCGTGAGTAAGTTCATAAAACGTTGGCGTAAGATTAATATGTAATGTCGCTAATTGCTGTTTAATAATAAAGGTTACAAATGGACTGGCATAAATTGGTATGTTATGAGTCATTTGTTGTAAAAAGACAAATAACCCACCGATTTTGGTATGAGCACTACTACTCACAAAAATGCCTTTAATACGGTGTTGATTAGCTAATAAATAAGATTGATCGGCAATGATTGCATCAATGCCGATCAATGTTTCATAATAATCACTTAATTTAAAGCCGATGTCGAAAACAATAATGTCTTCGTCGATTTGAAAGAAATAAAGATGTTTATCTCGTTCATCGATCCCCCCGAGGGCAAAAAATTGAATATTAGCCACGCGACAATTATGTTATTTTTTCAAGAAATTTAAAAGAAATGCGTTCTCTTTCGTCAATATGACCAACTTCAACCAATACTTCATCATCAACATCTAACATGCTATCAATTTTAGTATTTTCGGCAGCATTTTTTTTATCAAAAAAGATTAAACCACCGACACCATTTGGTAAGTGCACAATAATGCCAAAGTTATTTTTTTTCACAACTTTACCTTGCGCTTGCATACCAACTTTCATAATGACACTGCATTCTTCAATTTTGGCAATGGCCATATCAATGTATGTTTCGTCTTGATGATACACATATACTTTTCCGTCATCATTAACATTAATTCTAACATTATTACAATCTTTAATAATTCGATTAATATTTTTTCCGCCCGAACCAATAATATTTTTGATTCGCGTTGTTGGTACAGTAATGCATTTTACTTTATCAACGTCCTTAGATACGCCTGGTCTAGGCTTTGAAATGATTTTATTCATATTCTCGAGTATTTCCGTTCTCCCTTGTTTCGCTAACAATAGCGATGCTTTAATTATATCATATTCTATACCATCGATTTTTAAATCTAATTGAATCGCACAAATCCCGACTTCTGTACCAGCGATTTTAAAGTCCATATCTCCAAAAAAATCTTCTTTGCCTTCAATATCAAGTAATAATTGATAATCATCACCAACTTTAATTAAACCAACGGAAATACCAGCAATATGTTTAGTAATTGGTGCGCCAGCTAACATTAACGCTAATGAAGACGCACAAATAGCGGCTTGTGAAGTAGAACCATCGGATGATAATACTTCAGAAACAATGCGAATTGTATATGGAAATAATTCATTATCAGGTAATACCGCTGATAATGCCTTTTCCACTAATAAACCATGCCCAGTTTCACGTCGATTAATCGCACGATTTTTAGTAATTTCGCCCACTGAAAAGCCAGCAAAATTATAATGATGAATAAATGTTTTTTCAGTGGTATCACTTAAATCATCAATCGTTTGTCTGTCAGTTAATGAAACAATCGTGGCCGCTGATAAAACTTTGGTATCACCTCGAGCAAATAAAGCGCTCCCATGGACTGATGGTAATACATCACCAACACTAGTAAGGGGTCGTAATTGATCGAGTTGACGACCATTAAGTCGAGTTTTAGTCGTCATGATTTTACTTCGTAATGCGGTTTGAAAAGATTGATCAAATAGTTGTTTCACAACATCAATGACCACTTTTGTTTCTTGCAGATTGGTACATACTATTTGGGATAGGATGTTTTTGGTAATAGTGGCTTTTAATGTATTTAAGGTTGCTTTATGAAGGTCAGTTTGGTTAAAGATAACATCATGGATAGTTTGTTGGACATCAGCGGTAAACAACTTGGTAACTTGATTAATAATGGATTGGTGATATTGATAATCATTAATTTGCGCATCAATATTAATCATTGTTAATTGTTGAATAATATCCATTTGATGATTAATGTATTTTTTAATAGCTTGTTGAGCTAATGTAATTGCATCAAGATACACAGCTTCGCTGATTTCTTTCGAACCAGCTTCAATCATGACTACTTTATCAACGCTACCCACCACAAATAATTCTAAAGTAGATGATAACATTTGCGTTTGATCAGGATTAACAATTAATTGACCATCCACTTGACCAATTTTAACAGCTCCTAATAACGCTTTAAATGGTAAATTAGTCGTTGCAATGACTAAAAATGACGCCATAAAAGCTAATAATCTAATATCATATTGTTTATCAACTGATAAGACACTATTAATGATTTGCACTTCTTTACGACACCGCTCATCAAACATTGGTCGCATTGCGCGATCAATTAATCGTGCACTTAATACGGCATGATCACCTGGTTTACCTTCTCGTTTAAAAAAACCACCCGGCACGCGTCCGACCGCATAAAATTTTTCATCAAAATTCACACTTAATGGAAAATAATCTTTGGTTTCAGTTGGCGTAGCACAAACTAACGTAGTTAAGATAACGCTATTACCGCAGGTAATTAAAATACTATTATCAGCATTAACAGCCAGACTATTTTGTTCAATGATAAATGTTAGTCCATTAAAGACTATTTCAATTTTTTTAGCTTGTTTGTTTAATAAAGATTGGTGATCGGTCATCTAATGTTTAAAACCTTGTTAGTAATACAAAAATAAATTATGAAGTAAATATCAAAAATTTAAATCGCTAATTAAGAGTTTATCATATAAATTAGTAATTAGTTAAAATAATTAATCTGATAAATATTTTAATGATTGATATTTATTTAAAAATAATAATTTTCAAATGTTGATTTAATCAAGCTAATATTGATATATTAAATCAAAAAAAGTTATAATTTTTTTGTAATGAACAACAAAATTATCAAACCAGAATATATATTTGATGCTTTTTATAAAAATATTTATATTGAAGATCAAGTTATCAAAGAATTATTAAATACTAAAGAAATGTTGAGATTACATCATATTAAACAATTAGGGTTAATTTATCCTTTTTTCCCTTCAGCAGTTCATACTCGTTTTTCTCATTCGTTAGGTGTTTATTATATTGTTGATCGCATATTTAAAGAGGCATATTTTCAAGATCCATTCAATAAAAAAGATAAATTAATAATCAAAATTGCTTCATTGTTACATGATGTTGGCCATGGACCTTTTTCTCATTCATTTGAATCCCTTATTAAAAATTGTCAAGATACACAATTTAACCATCATGAAGGTTATAGTGTTAAAATTATTCAAGATGTCAATAGTGATATTAATAAAATTCTTACTAAATATAAAATCAACATTAATAAAGTCGTTGAATATATTAAACCTTCAAATGAATCGTATCAATTAAATTTGATTTCATCAATTATTGATGCTGATCGGTTAGATTATTTAAATCGTGATAATTTGTCTTTAGGATTAGATATTGGTAAAATCGGCATTGATTATATAATTCAATCAATGTATTTTAAGCGTGATAATAAAAAATTAATGCAAATATATTTTACATCTAAAAGTAAGTCCAGCATTGAAAGTTTTTTGTTTAATCGCCGCCAAATGTATCAAGCTTTATATTTTTACCCAAGCAGTATGTTAATGGATGTTATATTACAAAACATCTTTCAAAGATTAACTGAATTATATAATCAAGATCAAACAAAATTTTTAACGAGCACCAATTTAAATCAATATTTTTTACCATTTATTAAACCAATTTTAGAAAAAAAACCAATCCCAATGAATGTTTATCAATATTTAGAAGACAACTTTATGGACACTTTGTTAAATTCATTACTAGCAAGTACTGATCAAATTATTAGTTTTTTAAGTTTTGTTTGAAAAAACATTGTTGTTTTTAATAAAAATAACCTTATTACTAATAAACAAAATTCTAAAAACGATTTAGATATAGCAAATATTGAAAGAATACTTTTAAAGCAAAACCATCATCACATAAACAAAACACTTCCTTGAGATGAATATTTATTAGGTGTTAAGTCTATTGCAGATAAGCAAGTTAACGATGTTTCACAAAAAATCATGTTAATTAATGATGATTATGATGTTGATCAAGCGGTAAATTTTTATGAGATTAATAATGATATTGATTGAATAAAAATCCAAACTATTCCAACGAAAACAATCTTTTTTAACTTATCTAATTTTAAGTTGACCAGTGATATCGAACCTGATTAAAGATGTTTAACCACTAAATTGAATCGTTGTTGATGGTTTTGTAAAACCAGCTGGTTTGTTTTAATTGTTTCAATGCCATCGACAAAAAAATAAGTATCTTTAACAAAATGATGTTCATCAATTACAATCGTTAATATTTGTGATTGATCTAAAATAAAATTTTTATAAGTAATGGGGGTTAATCCATCACACGGAGCAATAATTTTCACATTTAATAAAGGGGTCTTGGCTAGAATGGTTGCCCCATCAATTGCTTTGATATATCCTGATGAACCAAGGTTAGTTGAAATAACAATGCCTGAAGCTTGATAATTTGCTAATCATTGATCATTAATAAATAAATTAAAGGTAATGGTATTTTTTAAGTTAATAATTCTTAATTCGTTAACACTCAATTGTTGCTTAATGATTTTATTATTTTGCATAAAATTAATTTGCAACAATTGACATTGATCAATGACAATTTTATGATTAATAATTTGCTCGATAATTTGATCAATGTCATCAATTAACCACCTACAAAAAAAACCAACACTTTTGTCATTAGTTTTAATAGTAATAAATTTACTATTATTTAATAAATGATTGTATTTGTTAATGGCTCATAAAAAATTACCATCACCACCTAATACAAAAATTCAATTTGGATTTACTTGATCATTAATAAAGTTATAAGTGTGTAATTTATCAATTAATATTGTTTGAATATCAAGGGATTGTGATTTATGTTCATTAATAGCAATGGCGTATGTAAACATTTTTTTATCATAATCCTCAAATTTTTTTAATAAATTTCATTTTTTTTTAGCTATTGTTTTAATTTGTTACAGCAATAATTAATATTTTTTTGATTCAGAAGTTAATTGTATTATATTTTTTAATATTTTTTTTCTAAACTAATGTTAAAAAAAATAAATTAAAAAAGTATATAAATATCTGAAATTTTATATAAATGATAATTACTGATAATTAAATTGTGATTTAAATTTATTATCTATTATATAAACTATAATAATTATGAATACATAAATATATTTACAGTTCTGTTAAAATAGGTAGTTGTTATTAACAAGCATAAAAATTAAATCTGGATTCACGTGATTATTAATAAAGTTCGGAGGTTATCAATGGGTGACTAAAGCAGTTTTAAGAATTGGCTTTTGTTTTTATGCTTGTTAATAACAACTACCTATTTTAACATATTTTTTATCATAATCCTCAAATTTTTTTAATAAATTTCATTTTTTGTTTAGCGATGGTTTTAATTTGTTTTTCATTAGTAATGATTGTTTTTAATACTTCATTATTAGCTTGATAAAGTTTGGTTCGATCTTGAATATTTTTGAATGCATCGTTAATAATATCAATTAATGTATTTTTTAAATCGTGATAATTTTTATGTTGAAATATATCTTCGGCATCTTTGATTGTTGTTTCTGAAAATAAACAAAAAATTTTAAGCAAATTGCTGACCCCTGGTTTATTAATCGGATCAAAATAAATTTTATTTTCTGTGTCAGTAATGGCTTTCATAATTTTTTGTTTAATGATGTCAGGTTTGTCAGCTAAGTTAAGTTTGGAAAATTCATTATCATCTGATTTTGACATTTTTTTTAATGGATTTTGTAAACTCATAATTTTATCACTTAATTGGTTATCAAATGCTTGCAAGCGGGTTGGTAAAGTAAAGACGGTGGTATTAAATTTATGATTGATTTTTTCAGCTAAGTTTCTTATAAATTCAATGTGTTGGGTTTGATCAATGCCGGTTAAGACAACATCACTATCAAACAATAAAATATCAGCACTCATTAAGATTGGATAAATTAATATACCAGTTGGAATAGCAATACTTTGATTGGCATGTTTGATTTTTTTATCTTTATATTGGGTCATATTATTAAGTTGTCCCACCGTGGTGTGACAACTTAATAAATAATGCAATTCACTGATTTCGGGGATATGTGATTGGATAAAAATCTTTACTTTTGTACTGTCAATGCCACAAGCTAAATAATAATTAATAATGGTTTGGGTTTGGTGTTGTAATATTGATTGATGCACATTATCAGTTGTTAAAGCATGTAAATTAGCAACAAATAATATAATTTCATAATCATTTTGTAATTTAATAATTGGTTTAATAACACTAAAATAGTGACCAATATGCATTTCTCCAGTACTAGTAATGGCACTAATTAATTTAAGTTTTTTCATATATTTTAATTATAATTAAAATATATGAAAAAACATTTGCAAAAATTATCATTACTATTAATTTTAACTCCAATATTGATGGCTTGAGTTAATAATAATACAGCAGAATATTGAGTTGATAATGTACAATATACTTTTGACGGAAGTGATTTTTATGCAAAAATTAACAAAAACAAGAACAAAAATTTAAAAATAAAGAATTTTAATTGACGAAAATACATTGAAAAAACTAATATTGATGGGACTAAAAATTTATATATAATTAGTAAGAGCACAACACAACTAACATCAACCAGCAATTACTTATCTATTGAAGAAACAAAAATTGGCAAATTATCAAGCTTAGAAGCAGCTAACGCAGATGGTACGAAAACTTTATATATGTTTGAATTGTCAAGCAAAATAGAAAACTACATTGGCGAGATTAAAAAACATTTAATTTTTGGTATAGAATACTTAGAAACGAATTACAATAATAAAACTAAAAAATTATATTCAAGTGACGATTTTAATATCAACATCGGCCCATACATAAGTTTTAAAGAACAAAAAATTTATAACCAAAAATGAATAGAAACAACTAACGTAGATGGTACAAAAACTTTATATATAGGTAATGATTTATGAAGAAAAACTGAAAAATATAAAAGTTATAAAGAAAAAAAAATTTATAACCAAAATTGAATAGAAA
>JAYUTB010000009.1:0-66147 GCA_043756005.1 Spiroplasmataceae bacterium
AAGTTCTTTGTAATCTAGGATTGATGTAATTTTTGCGTCATCAAATTTAAATAACGTTTTAACATCAGCAACGGTTCGTTCAATGTACGTTGTGTCGTGGGGTTTTGTAATCTGGTATTCATCTTTTTTATTTAAATCAACATCATAAAATTCTTGTGTATTATTAACCGTTCCCATAAATAATTTAATGCCGTTAATTGTTATTGGTTTAAAAGCTGAGACGTTTTGTATAGATTGTTTTTCTAATTGGGTTGAGTACTTGAATAGATTATTCGATTGAATTGTTTTAATATATAGATTATTATATTCTAATATTGAGGAATATGTTGGGGTTTGATAAGTTGAGCTTAAGTTTAAATTAACGTCAGAAAATTGATATCCTAAAAACAAAACATTACCATCAATAATTACTTTCAAAATGGATGAGTATGTAATATAACATTTTTTGATACATTTAAATTTAAAATAGTAAATTTTGAATTACTCAATTTCAATTGAATAATTTTGTCATCAAGTTTTTCAATAAAATTTACTTCACCACCAATACCATCATAAGCACTAGGATATCAATATTTTGTGTGTTCGATGTTTGAAAAAATTCAGTATGTACCGTATCAATATAATATATAATCTACCCCATCGATATTAAAAACTTTTAGTTTTTCACCATATACTACATATTTATCTTGTGTATTTGTGTTTAAATTTACAAATTGTTTTGTTTTTTGAGAATATACATAAGGAATACCATTAATTTTGTAAAAAGCTAAATCGTTCATGGAGTGATTATCTGTAAGAATAATATAGTTTCCTAACAATTTTGTGTTAGAACCATAGGGGGGGTGGCATATTTTATGCCATCAAACTTTATATAATTCATAACTCAAACACCAGTGGTAGATGGTGTAGGTGTAATATCGGCCGAAATATTAACAGCAAATGTTAAAATAGGGCCAATGATGGCAATCGGGAATAGTTTAAGTAATTTTTTCATAATATATTTCCTTTTTATAAAACAATTAAATTATATCTTAAAAAATACTAAAAAAAATATATTCATAAATAACAAACCACAAAAGTAATTGAACAATATCATTTTAAGTCACTAACTTCATTATACCCACCTTAGTGAAAAAAGTTTTAAACACCGCCATTTTCAGCTAATAAATTTAATAATTCCAATATGATTTGGTTTTAAAAAAGTAGCATTAATATTTGGAAACGGCATGGCGGATGATTTAGATAATTTGATAATTAATAATAAATGTCTTTGAATAATGTATAGTTAAGAATGTTTGTTGCGTTTGTTAATAATTACGGTTAATAACATTCATTAAACATCAACTCACAAAATTTCCTTTTTTACTCGTAACATTGTTGATTCATTAACTAACAATGTAATGATTTTTAAAGCAAAATCAATCACCCCGCCAATTCCATTACCGGTAATCAACTTACCATCAACCACAACTTTGGCATTTTCAATGATATAATGAACATCTAAATATTGATAACAACCTGGATAAGCGGTAATATTTTTGTTCATAGTTACGCCAGCTTTACCAAGCACTTGGGGAGCTGCACAAATCGCGGCTAAAAATCGCTGTTGTTCATAAAATTGCACAATCACCTTTAATAAAGGTTTAAAATTTAATAAGCGCGCAACATTTTGTCCGCCACCTGGTAAAAAAATCATTTGATAATCATCTCACTTAACCTGCGCAAAGAAATGAGTTGCTTGAATATTAATGTCATGGGCGCCGTTAATAAGATCAGTTGCTTCAATCGTAATTAAATCAACTTGTAAGCCAGCTCTAATTCAAAGATCCATAGCACTCACTAGTTCACATTCTTCTACGCCGTGAGCAGCAATAACAGCAACTTTAGTTGATAACATATTGATGACCTTTCTGTTGTTAACAACAGATTAATTAATTAATAAATTATGAAGTTTGATCTTTTCAAGTTCATTGTACATCATACATAACTACTGTATCATGCTCTTGAATACCTTGCTTGATTAATTGTGCAAAAATACCTTTTTTTCGTAATATTTCATTCAATCGAGTAATGTTTTGATGAGTTAACGGGGTAACCGTTTTAATTAATGCTACTACTCAATCACCCTTCATGTCTCATCAGTGAGCTTTGGGTTTGGTAATAATAATATCATCAACTGGTGCTTGAAAAATATATGATTTATAAGATGTTTTTAAAGCATAGGCTTGATTTAACACAGAATGATGATCTTGATATTGATGATATAAATCAAGTAAAGTAATCAACAATTGATCAACTAATGATTGATTATAAATTGATACGCCAACGTTGGTAATTCCTTGCGCAAGAAATTGCTGTTGATAAACGGCAACATCTTGATCAGCGATATCAATTTTAGTAATAATTAATAGTTGTCCAACAGTATTAAAGCCTGGTTGATACTTAATTAACATGTTCATTAATAATTGATAATCAGCGTAACATTGTGCAAAAGTTGGTTGTCATTCAATGACTAGTGCTAGTAAAGCGCACCGTTCAATATGTTTTAAAAAGTCTAAGCCTAAACCCTTACCTTCATCAGCATGATCAATTAAGCCTGGCAAATCAGCAATGGTAATGTTACTATCTTTTAAAATACCTAAATTAGGAATTAACGTTGTAAACGGATAATTAGCAATTTTGGGTTTGGCATTAGAAATTAAACTTAAAATGGTGGATTTACCAACATTAGGTAAACCCACTAAGCCAATATCAGCTAAAGTTTTTAATTGACATTCAATTACTTTATGTTCACCAGCATGACCAGTTTCACTAATTGATGAATTTTGATATTGCGCAGCATATCATTTATTACCTTTACCACCTTTACCACCATGAGCAATAATCATCATTTCACCATCAACGTTAAAATCAGCAAGAATCTCTTGCGTTTCATGATCAACTAAAATTGTGCCTAGCGGAATTTTAATAATCATTGCTTTACCATTACGACCGTGGGCATTATTAGCTGAACCAGCTTGACCATCAATGCCTTTAATTAATGGTTGTAATTGTAAATGACCCAGATGATTGAAATTATGATCAGTTTGAAAAACAACGTTACCACCATTGCCACCATTACCGCCATCAGGTAATTTTTTTAAAAAACCATGTTTTTTTTGCGTATAAGCAACCGCACCGTTACCACCACGCCCTGCCTGCATTTTAATGATGATTTGATCTTTAAAGTTCATCGCTCAGCTCAATTTCATGCACGGGTAAATTAAATAATTTATCAATTGCTTCGTCAGCAATATTAATTTTCATTTCCACAAACTTTTCATTAGCTTCTTTAGTAAAAAATTTTAAAGGATTTTCGGAAGCATAACTTTTAAAACTAGCACTCACTTTTAATTTTGCTAAAAAATTTAAATGTTCAATTCAATGCGTATCAAGAATTTGTAAAATACATAATTTTTCAGTAGCTTGTAATGATGACTCCGTTACCGCGCCATCGGCAACCGTTGCTAAATAAATATTAAACAATTGACGACTTACTTGCATCAGTAAGATTCTTTTTGATTCATAATAATCAATTTTAAAATTAATATCATCTTTAATTCAAAATTTATTTTTAATTAAGATGGTTAATTTAAGATAAAACTCATCATCGGATCAATTAATTTTAGTGATCAAATTTTGTAATGTACTCGTAATCATTTTGTGTACTAAAGAGTTAGTATCAGTCATGTTTAAAATTTGATCACGTTGATTATAAACAAGATTACGTTGGACTGATGATAAATTATCATATTCTAACAAATAATTGCGCGTTTCGGAATTCATATATTCACTTTTTTTTTGCGAAGCAATAATTAATCGCGAAATCATTTTTGAAGTTAAACAAGTAGATTGAGCAATATTAAAAATTGATTTTAAACGATCACTACCAAATCTTAAAGGTAATTCATCTTCTAATGAAATTAAAAATTGTGATCAACCGGGGTCGCCTTGGCGACCAGAACGACCTTGTAATTGATGATCAATGCGTCGTGATTCATGTTTTTCAACACCAATCACAATTAAGCCACCTAATTTGACAACTTCCGGAGTTAATTTAATATCAGTACCCCGTCCAGCCATATTGGTAGCAACTGTGACCGCTTTTTTAGTACCGGCTTTGGCAATGATTTCCGCTTCGCGGGAATGATTTGAGGCATTTAAAATTTCATGTTTAATCTTCGCTTTAGTAAGTAAATCAGAAACAATCGTTGAACAATGGACTGATATGGTACCAATTAAAATCGGTTGCCCAGCAGTATGAAATTTTTTAACAGCTTGTAATAAATGTTGATATTTATGGTGTTTATCTTTAAAAAAAAGATCAGCCGCATCAGTTCTAATCATGGGTAAATTAGTTGGAATTTGCACAACTTGCGTATTATAATTGGTCACAAATTCTTTTTCTTCGGTTTTAGCCGTCCCAGTCATGCCACCAATTTTTTTAAATAATCTAAAAAAATTCTGATAAGTAATCGTTGATAAAATATGAGTTTCATTTTCAATCGTTACTTTTTCTTTAGCTTGAATGGCTTGCTGTAAACCATCACTATAAGCATGACCTTTTAAAATACGACCAGTAAATTTATCAATTAATAAAATTTTATCGTTTTCAACAATGTACTCAACATGTTTTTGAAACACAAAATGAGCCCGTAACGCATTAAGAATTTTATGAAAAAGTTGATTATTAGCAATACTAAATAACGAACTTGTTTTAAAATATGATTCAATTTTATGCACGCCAGTGGTAGTTAAATTAATTTGTTTGGTTTCTTCATCTAATGTATAATCATCTTTTTTTAAAGTTTTCACACATTTATTAATGCTGACGTATTCAGTGTCAATAACATCGCGGTGTCCAGAAATGATTAACGGGGTTCATGATTCATCAATTAACACTGAGTCAACTTCATCAATTAAACAAAAATCAAGCGGTTGTTGCACTTTATGATGCAAATCAGTCACTAAGTTATCCCGTAAATAATCAAAACATAATTCGGTATGCGTTGTATAAACAATATCTTGTTGATATTGGGTTTGTTTTTCGTACATATTTAACGATGCTAAATTTTTACCAAGACTTAACCCTAAAAATTGAAACACTTGTTCATTTTCTTCACAATCACGGGTTACTAAATATTCATTAACGGTGACTAAATAAACTTTTTTATTGATTAACGCATTAAAAACAATCGGTAATAAGGCGGTATAGGTTTTACCTTCACCGGTTTTCATTTCAATGATATCGCCATTGTTTAAAACAATGGCACCAATAATTTGCACTAAAAATAATTTGACATTTAACACCCGTTTAATAACTTCAAAGGTAATCGCATAACACTTGATTAATAATTGTGCATGAGTAATCGCTTGATCAACAAATAATTGTTTTAAATCCATAAAACTTTGTTTTAAAGCTTCATCAGAAAAAGTTTCAATTACCTTACCATATTTTAAAATTAGTAAAGCAATTTTTTTAGTTTTTGAAATAATAAACTTATCGCGAATTTTACCAAATAACATATTTTTTATTGATCTTTACTTATTTTTGCAATTACTTCGCTGATCCACGATTGATTATTAGCTTGTTGAGTCACAAAATAAGCGGTATTTTTTATTATATCATTACTATTTGCTGGCGCAACAGTTAAACCATGATGATAATTAATTCATTGCATAATTGGTAAATCATTCAAGCTGTCACCACAATAAATCACTTGTGATGGAGTAATGTTGAAGATATGTAATAAATGTTGTAATTGCGGTAATTTATTAAATGATGCATCATTTGGAAATATTTCTTTAACAAATTTACCATGATGATTAATAAAAATACCTTCAGCACACACCACGCCACGTCAATTAATAATACTTAGCACCATCGTGAAACAATCCATTGATAAAGATGTAGCAATGATACAAGGTATATTTGCTTGAACAAGATCTTGTAATGATTGCATATTATCCGTTGCGACCACACCATGATCGTTGAGAAGGGTTCCTCACATATCAAACACAAATGTATAATTAAGTTTATTTATCATAATAATTAATATTATTTTAACAAACTTTATGATGTTATTTTTGTTTATATAATTATAAATATTAATAAATACTTTACATTTATATCTTGTAATATAATAATTACACTAAGTTAATGATTGGAGTTAATGAAAAAGATCTTAACTACTACAAATAATTTTTTATTTTACAGCTAATTTTGCTTTTAATGTTAAATCGTTGGGATTAGCTTCGATTTCATTTAATATCATATCTACAGTTTCAACTGGAAATGGCGGAAGTTTGTTTGTTTGATTTAGTGGGATTGCTTTAATTGCTTTATCTGAAGTGGTTAATTTTGCTTTTAATAGATTTTTTTTAGTAATATCTGTTTCAGCTTTGATTGCAGCTAATATGCTATCAACAGTATCGCTCTGAATTGCTTTATTTGAAGTTGTTAATTTTGCTTTTAATGTTGAATCGTTGGGATTAGCTTCGATTGCATCTAATATCATATATACAGTTTCAACTGGAAATGGCGGAAGTTGGTTTTTTTGATTTAGTGGGATTGGTTTAATTGCTTTATCTGAAGTTGTTAATTTTGCTTTTAATAGATTTTTTTTAGTAATATCTGTTTCAGCTTTGATTGCAGCTAATATGCTATCGAAAGTGTCTTTTATATCAGCTCCTCAACAATCTTTTGCTGACATGAAAGCAACAGCTACCGGAATCGTCACCAAACTAAATAAAATTGCTTTATTTAAGTTTGTAAATTTTAATAATTTTTTCATAAAAATAACTTCCTTTTATAAGTTATTTTTATTTTATATATATATATATATAAAGTCAAATTTTCTGCAAATAAATTTACAGATATGTTATAAAATATATTTATGTTTTTTATTAAATTAACAGCAATGTTTTAATGCAAAAAATGAACTAAAAGTTAATAAGTTATTAAAAATTATTTATAATTAAATCAGTTACATTGATTTTTAATAATTGTATAATTCAAATGTAATTATGTTACGCCTATAGCTTAATGGATAAAGTACTTGGCTTCGAACCAAGAGATAGGGGTTCAACTCCCTTTAGGCGTGCCATTAATCATACATAAATTAATTAATTATGCAACATCATCACTCAAACCCTGACAAACATCATCCTCACGAAATTGAACAATTTTTATTAGCAAAAGGATTTATTTATCCAAGTTCACAAATATATGGCGGGTTAGCTAATAGTTGAGATTTTGGGCCATTAGGCACTAATATTAAAAATAAAATTAAACAATACTGGTGAAAATTTTTTGTCACAACGTTTGAATATCAAAGCTTTCCTTTAGATAGTGCGATTTTTATGAACAGTCAGGTGTGAAAAACATCAGGCCACGTTGATACTTTTTTTGATAAATTTATCGATTGTAAAACATGTCAAAAACGCATGAGAATTAACAATGATATAATTAATCATTGTTTATTTTGTAACAGTGATCAATTATCCGATGTCCGTGATTTTTCATTAATGTTTCAATTAAACAGTAATGTTATTGAAACCCAACCTCCCCAGACCATTTACTTAAGACCTGAAACAGCCCAAGGCATTTTTGTTAATTTTAAAAATATTATAAGAACCACCCGCGCTAAATTACCGTTTAGTGTTTGTCAAATTGGTAAGGCATTTCGTAATGAAATTACACCAGCTAATTTAATTTTTAAAACGAAAGAATTTGAACAAATGGAAATTGAATGATTTTTTAATGCTAATGATCAGCAAGATTGATTTGACTTTTGAATTACCAAATGTCAGCAATGATTAATGAAAGTTATGGATTTACAACATCAAAAAATAACCCTTCATGAGCAACCCGCTCATGAATTAGCCCATTATGCACAACGCACGGTTGATATTAACTATCAATTTTGATTTGGCACAGGCGAATTATTAGGCATTGCGCATCGAGGTGATTTTGATTTAAAAAATCACAGTGAAGCTTCAGGTGAAGATTTAGCTTATGTTGACGGTAAAACTAAATTAATACCGCATGTAATTGAACCATCGTTTGGAGTTGAAAGATTATTTTTAGCATTAATTGATAGTGCTTATCATTTAGAAACATTACCAAATGGTGAAACAAGAATTAATCTTCGATTAAACCCTTTATTTGCCCCATATTTTATCGCTGTTTTACCAATTGTTAATCATTGTATTGCACAAGCAAAAACAATTGTTGCCATGTTAAAAACTTGCTTTGAGGTTACTTATGATGAAACGGGCACAATTGGTAAACGTTATCGTCGTCAAGACGCGATTGGTACTAAATATTGTATCACCATTGATGATAGTAATTGAAATAAAAAATTAGTAACCGTTCGTAATCGCGATGATATGACTCAAATCTTGCTTGAGCAAGATAATTTAATAGCCTTTTTAAAAAAAGAATGAGACCAAGTAATTTTGCATAAATTTCAACAATAAATTGTAAAACATGTTATAATTTAATGAAAGTAGTTTAAACTATGACAAAAGAACAAATATTACAATATTATCAGCAAGATTATATTGATGGATTAGTAAATAAATATCCGGAAGTTGAAATAACAACTTTAATTCAATTAAATATTGAAATCAAAGCGTTATATTTTAAATATGTAGCCATGGTTGAATTATTTTTAAAAGGATTTTTAACAAAACAGCTATTTATTGATCAAACGACTGAAGATGTTGAAGTTATAAGTACTTTTATTAGTGATCAAAAAAAAGTTATTAAATATTTAAAATCAATTAATATACCTAATTATAAAAAACTTAATAAAGCCCAATGATTAACATTAATTGATACATTAAGTAATGAACAAATTATGTTAATAATTCAGCATTTAAAACCAGAATATTTAATAAAAATACAGGAATATTTTGAAATTACAGATAGTTCATTAGTTAAAACCTGAATTGCATTAATTTTTGTTAAATTAAAAAATTATTTAATTAATCACCAATGCTTCTTAAATGTTGATCTTGATGCAAAAATTGATCCAAGGATCAATGAAAAAGACATCAAACAAGATGCCAACTTTAGTGAATTTAGTTATGTCAATACCGTGTTAAATAATCTATGTAAAGTTCATAATTTATTACCAAGTAACTTTAATGAAGAATATGAATATTTTATTGATAATTTTATTCCAAAACAACAAATTACTACTGAATAAATAGTTATCATTACATTGATAAATTAAAACATATTAATGAGTGATGATGCTTTTAAAAAAATCAACCAATTAAAAAAAAATATTAATTTGTGAGATTATCATTATTACGTCTTAAACGAATCCTTAATTAGTGATGCTAAATATGATTGATGATTTAATAAATTAAAGACATTAGAACAAACATTTCCTCATTATATTAGTACTGATTCGCCTACGCAACGTGTCGCAGGCATTGTCCAAACCACTTTTCATAAAATTGAACATCAATATGAAATCTTAAGTTTAGATAATGTTTTTAACAAGCAAGATTTATTAAATTTTGATGTAAGAATTAAAAAATCATTGAATGTCACTGAAGTTGCCTACTTATGTGAACCAAAAATTGATGGCTTAAATATTGTTTTAACATATCAACATGGTGAGTTACAATCAGCTGTCACGCGGGGTGATGGGTTGTTTGGTGAAGATGTCACCATTAATGTGAAAACCATTAAATCAATCCCGTTATCAATTGATGTTAAAACTTTATTAATTGTGCAAGGTGAAATCATTTTAACTAAGTCAGCATTTCATCAATTAAACCAATCACAAATTAATAAACAACAACCAGTATTTTCAAATCCACGTAATGTTGCTTCGGGAAGTATTAGACAATTAGACCAACAGATCACCGCTCAACGTAATTTAAATTGTTTTTTTTATAACATATTTAATCCGACCACTTATCAAATTACCACACAACATGAGATGATTAATTTTTTAAAAAATCAAAAATTTAAAACAATTGAATATGGTGCGCCATGCGCTAATATCGATATAGTATGAACATATATTGAAAAAAATCGCGCATGATTTAAAACTTTAGATTATGAAATTGATGGCATGGTTATTAAAGTTAATCATTGCAATGATCAATTATCATTAGGAGCAACCGCCCGTTATCCAAAATCAGCTATTGCTTATAAATTTACTGAAACACAAACGCAAACTAAATTACTTTCAATATTTGCAACCATTGGTCGCACAGGTAAAATTGTTTATAACGCTTCATTAGAAGCGGTAGTATTACAAGGTACCACCATCAAATATGCAACATTACATAATGCGCAATTTATTGAAAAAAAAGATATCAGAGAAGGAGATCTAGTATTTATTAAAAAAGCGGCTGATATTATTCCAGAAATTGTGGGAGTAGTTGATGCTAACATTAATCGATCCACCATTAAATGAACCCCTTTAACGCATTGTCCATTTTGTCAAAGTAGCTTATTTACCAAACCAAACCAAGTTGATCAATATTGTTTAAATAAAACAACTTGTTACAAACAACAAATGAGAACCATTGCTCATTTTTGTAGTCGTGAAGCGATGAATATTCACCAACTCGGCGCATCAACGGTTGAAAAATTATTTAATTTAGGCTTTATTAAAGATATTGGTGATATTTATGAATTAGCTGACAAAACTAACGAATTACTAAAAATGAAAGGTTTTAATAAAAAAATCATTGCGGTGATTATTGATGCCATTAACAAATCCAAACAACAATCTTTTCATCGATTGTTGTTTGGATTTGGCATACCTCATTTAGGCTTACAAAAATCAAAACTATTAGCGAGTTATGTGAAAAATTTACATAATTTCATGAATATGAGCCGCCAACCAACCACATTTCAACAAATGTTTGGTATTGGCCAAGCCATGATTGATGAAATTATCAACTGACTGGCCAATGCCAATGCACAAATTATGTTAAATAAATTAATAAAATGTGATATTAATTTACAATATATCGAAGAAAGTAATTATAAATTAGATAAAATTAATAACAATGATTATTTTTATCAAAAAAAGTTTGTCATTACAGGCACGTTATCAAAACCACGCCAATATTTTATTGATCAATTACAAGCCCGCGGCGCCATCCGGTGATCAGTCGTTAATAAGCAAATTGATTTTATCTTGGTTGGTGAAAAGCCAGGCAATAAATTACAACAAGCCGAAACATTAGGTATCACCATCTTAAACGAAACAGCATATGAAAAAATCTAATATCCTCATCACTAACAAAGTAATTGACTCATTGGCAAATGATGTTTGTATTATGGTTGATCAAGATCAAAATCAAGCATTATGTCAAGAATTAACCGTCTTACAAGGTCATTTTGATTTTATAAGATCAATTGACACGGGCAATTTAACAGACCAACATGTGGCATTTGATATTAAAAAAACATTAATCGATCATGAAGCTCAGCCATTAAAAGATATCTTTGATTGAAAAATTAATCAGCAACAACATGATGCTCATTACATTACCATTCCTAAAAAAACTATTACTAACAAACATGACAAACATTAATCAACTAACTATCAACCAAATCCATGAACTGTGCAAAAGCGGTCAATTGTCATGAATTGACATGATTCACCATTATCAAACAATCATTAATCATTATCAAACTAAAAACTATACCACCCACATCACAATATGAAATGATCAATTAATTAATGATTTTCAAACACAACACCATGGCAACTTATTATTTAATATACCATTTGCCTGTAAAGATAATATTGCGACAAAACATATCATGACCACTGGTTCTTCAGCAACATTAATTAATTTTAAAGCTAATTATAATGGGTTTGTAATTGATCAATTGCACAAACAACATGCTATTATGCTAGCTAAAACAACCATGGATGAATTAGGGTTAGGTGGTGATGGTTTATCAGCTTGTCAAGGTTATATTACTAATCCTTGAAACGAAAAACACATTATTGGCGGTTCTTCAAGTGGCTCAGCCGCCTTAGTAACGGTGCGTGGAGTGGTTTTTGCACTGGCGAGTGAGACCGGCGATTCAATTCGTTTAACCGCTTCTTATGCGGGGGTGGTTGGTTTTAAACCAACTTATGGGTTAATTTCACGTTATGGATTGTTTGCCTATGGACCATCACTTGATACCATTGGAATTATGGCTAATTACGTTGCTGATTGTGCTATAGTGTTTGATAATATCATTGGTCAAGATCAACGTGATTATACATCGATTACTAGTAGCGAAACAAACTATTTTACCAATTTAACCTCCCAGATTAATGGTTATAAAATTGCTTATATCCAAGAAATTATTGATGAATTACCAGTACATTTGAAAATTGAGTTTGATAAAATCATCACCTTATTAAAAAAACAGGGTTGTCAGGTGACAGTAATTAATTTTCCAATTGATTTAATCAAAGCAATTCCGATTATTTATATGATTATTTCTTATGTAGAAGCAATTAGTTGTTTAGCAAATTTAAATGGCATTACTTTTTCACAACGACCCGATCATTATGAAGATTTTACAGCACTAATAAACCATAGTCGGCGTGATTTTATGGGAAAAACAGTTAAAAGAAGACATGTCATTGGTAGTTATATTTTAAAATATGAACCGGCGTTAATTGATAAGGCTAAGCAAATTAGAAGATTAATTAGCAATCAATTTAATGAATTATTAGCGCAATATGATGTCATTATATCGCCCGGGAGTGGTAATGTTGCCCCACTAATTACTGATGTTATCAATTATCAGCGCAGCGCTGATGATTTACATCAAAATTTAATCAATCATAGCATTTTATTATCTAATTTTAATGGCGCTCCTTCTTTAAACGTACCATGAATGGTCGTGGCGGGATTACCAATTGGCTTAAATATTACTGCAGCAATCAAAACTGATCAAAAAGTGTTAAATATGGGTCAATGATTAGAAACAACATTAAACTTTAATCAACATAATCCGTTTTTTAATAAATAACTATGACATATCACCTTACAAATTATGAGTTTAAAATTGGTTTAGAAATTCATATTGAATTAAAAACCACCTTAAAAATGTTTTCAAACAGTTTATCAATGAGTGAGTTTTTAGATAAATATCAAATATTTCTGCCAAATTTATTTGTCGATGAAGTAGATTTAGGTTATCCAGGAAGTTTACCAGTCGTTAACTACCACGCCGTTAAACTTGGTTATGTGTTAGCCCATCTTTTAAAAATGGATTATAAACCAATCCTTTATTTTGATCGTAAAAATTATTTTTATTATGATTTACCAAAAGGTTATCAAATCACTCAATTTTACAAGCCATTAGCTATTAATGGAACAATGTTGATTAGTAATAAACAACAGCAACCAAAAACAATTAAGATTACTGAAATTCATTTAGAAGAAGATACGGCGAAAAATTTAAAAAGTGCAACACATATCAAACTTGATTATAATCGCTGCGGGATTCCTTTAATAGAAATTGTCACCGCTCCTGATTTTGTAGACGCTGATGAAGTAATTGATTTTTTAAAAAGATTAACTAATTTGTTAAATTATTATGGCATTAGTGATGCTCAAATGCACCGCGGTTCATTACGATGTGATGTTAATATTTCCATTAACAAAGTACACGAACTTACATTAGGTAATCGCATTGAAATAAAAAATTTAAATTCATATGAAAGTATTAAAATGGCCATTGCATTTGAAATGAACCAACAATTTAATGCGGTTACAAATAATGAAGTAATTATGTCAGCCACTAAAACATATTTACCAGCTACCAAAGCCACGTTATTTTTAAGAAATAAAACTACCGTTGATGGGTATCATTATATGCCAGAAATTAATTTACCACCGATTCATGTACCAGCATCATTAATTAGTGAAACAAAACAATTTGTCACACATCACCAAATGTTTATTGATCATACCAATGTTAACTATGAACAAATTTTTGCAGAAACATATCAATTGCCACTTACCATGGCTAATGTGCTCATTAATAATCATGCATTATTAAACATATTTTATCACACCATTCATCTACCAACCTTAAGCTTATTAATTGGACATTGATTATGTAATGAACATAAAATTTGAACTAACATTATCAATGATAGTGATGCGTTAAGTAGTTTAGCTAATATTATCCTTTTTACAAGTGCTAATTTAAAAAATAATGATGTACAATTAGCTGATCCAACAACAAGTCAAGGTCATTGATGATTAATCCATCAAAATTTATTAACAACGATGGAACAGCACAGCCGATACATATGAAAAATCAATCACCTTTATCAAGCAATTACAGTTATTAATCCTCAGCTGATCAAGCCAACCACGATTGATCATGGATCAAGATTATTAATTAATGATGTTGCCAAGCAACTTGCACAATGTTTAGCTGCATTAACAATCAACTTCATGAATATGGATCAACCATATGTAACCCAAAAAATACTTTTATTACAAAAAATTACCAAGATTATGATGAACATTGATGCAACCCATCACTGACTTAATATCACTACCAATATTACCGAATTTGAAAAAACCATGCAACGTTGTACCAATATCATTGATCCTATTATTAAACAACAGGTTGATATCATGTTTTATGAGTTAATTAGTAAATTTACCGCTGTTTTTAATCAAATTAATCATCCCATTACCAGCGCAATACAATATAAAATAAGTCAATGTTTAATATTTATCACCACCAATATTGATCATCAACAACTATCGCACGAACAAGCCAAAGATATGTTAAATTATATCACTGACCAAACTATGCATGAAGCTGTGCCCCATCTTCATCAACAACAAACAACTAACGAAGCTGATCAAGCGATCATCACGATTATTGAACAAATCATTGCGCAAAACCATCAATTATTAATGGAATATAAAAATTATCCAAAACGAATTTATAATGTCTTAATGTCACAACTCAATCAAACCTATCAACAAAAACTAAATTATAAAATCGTTGGTAAACTATTACAACAGGCCATTGATGAAAAATTAAAGATAAGTTAATATGCATCACAAACATCATCCACCATTTCAAATATATGACCAAAAAACTGGTCAAACAAACTTATTAACCAACCAAACCGTCACGATGTATGTTTGTGGTCCTACTTTATATAACTATATTCATTTAGGTAATGCGCGCGCGATGTTAATATTTGACATATTACAAAGATCATTAACCTATTTAAATTATAAAGTGACATATTTACAATGTTTAACTGATATTGATGACAAAATTATTGCAGTTGCCCAACAGCAAGCAACAACTGAAAAATCAATTAGTAATTTTTATAAAAAACAATATGTAGCTGATTTAACATCATTGCATATCAACATTCCCAACCTGATTAAAGTTAGTGACAATATCAAACCAATGATTAAATTTATTAAACAGATGCTAATGAAAAAGTATGCGTACCTAAATAATGATGGCATTTATTTTGATTTAAGTAAAGTTGATCAACCATATGGTGCCTTATCAAATCGAAGTTTACCTACCATCGCAAATGAAGCTCATGTTAACAAACAAATAGCCGACTTTGCATTATGAAAAAATACAAAAACTGGCAAAACATGATTTAATAAATTAACAAAGCAACGCGGTCGACCGGGCTGACACACTGAATGTGCGTTATTTATTAAACAATTTTTTAAAAACCAACCAATTGATATTCATGGTGGAGGCATTGATTTACTTTTTCCCCACCATGAAAACGAAAGAATTCAATTAATGGCTACTAATCATTTGCAAGAACCAGTGGCCAATTGAATGTATGTTGGTATGTTAACCAACAATCATACTAAAATGTCAAAATCAATTGGTAACATCATTTTTGTCAAAGATTTTGTAGCTGAAACAGGATGCAACAGCTTTCGTTATTTAGTAATGCAAAGCGACTATCATAAACCATTAAATTTTTCAAATCAATTACTGCAAAATGCGCAAATTAAAATCAAACAATGACAAAGTTTAATCCTTACAACGTATATTTGAATTTGTGGTGAAAGTAAAACTAAAACATTCAATAATCAACCCGATCTAAATTATATCAATCAATTTAAAGCTACCATCAGTCAAAATTTAGACAGTAATAAGGTTTGTTTTTTACTAGATGCATTAAAAGATGACATCATGAAAGCAATTAACATCAATCACCAGACAACCATTAATTTGTTTGAAGCGTTTTTAGAAATTATTATAACTCTTGGTTTTAAAGTTAACAAACCAACCATGTGACAATTTTATAATATTAAAACCAAGATTAAATGCTGAATATCATGACAACAACAAAAAGATTTTGTCAGGGCAGATCTCAAACTAAATGAACTTAAAAAAACAATAACAACAATTTTAAATAACTAATCGGTAATTAGTTATTTAAAATTTAAACACTTGTTCTCTTAAATTTAAATCTTTCAAAATTTGTTGATAAATTAGATAATTTGCTAAATATAGTTTTTTTAAAAATTTTTTACGTTTGGCAACTTTTTCTAATAACATACGTTTAGCAACAAAATCTTTTTTATTAGATCGTAAATGTTCGGTTCAATTATTGATTTGAAAAGTTAACGTGATAATTTGACATTCATAAGAACCAACATCGTTATCATGTTTTTGATACACTTTAACTAATTCATTTATTTTTGATTGATTGATCATGATTTTTAAATTATAACTTATTTAAAAAAAACATGTTAATATATATAAAAATAATCACAAAATTGATAAAATAAAACATATGTGATGATTATTGTTATTATTGTTAATACCTGCCTTGGGATTATTTGTCTTCATTAAAAGTAAAATATTTGCACGAGAAAACATTACTATTAGTAATAAAAAGGCAAGCTGATTAAATAAAGACCAATTACAATTAAGTGATGGTTATAATATTTTTACTGAATCAACATTCTTTGAAAATTCAGCATATATTGTCATCGGCGTTCATGGCATGGGTTGTTCAACTAAAGAATTTTCATATTTAAAAGAATTTTTAAGTGAGCGTAAAATTTCTTTTATAGCTTTTGATCAACGAAATTTTGGCAAAAATAAAAGCTTTAAATATAAAAAATTACCAATCGTGGTTGAAGATATTCAAGAAATTGTTAACTTATTAGTAGCTCAATATGGAACTGATAAAAAAATTGTGTTAATCGGTGAATCTTTAGGTAGTGCGATATTAAGTTTATGTTTAAAACATATCAAACCTTTGTATAAAGCAATCTTAGTTAATTTTGTGACTGAGTTCGGTTTAAGTGCGGCGGTTAAAACAAAATGAGAAACATTCAATTTTAATAGCAAATTATTGTTAGCACTCATGTTTAAAAAAACGATCAATATGCCAACATGATGCTGAAGTAAATGATTAGTATCTGATAATAAAGATTTAATTAAACAATATTATAGCAATCTACAAGCATCAAATGATTACACATATAACTTTATTTATTTATTTCATTCCTTAATATTTTCTAAAAAAATACCAACATTATTAATGCAACATCAAACTACGCCAATATTAATTGTACAAAGCAAATGTGATATATATTTAAATTGAACAAAATTTGAAACTATAAAAAACGCAATAACGACGCAAAATAAAAACATTGCATTCCATATCTTGCCAGATCAAAAACACATGTTACTAAGTGAACCTAATAGAGAAGCGGTATTTAACATTATTACAAATTGATTAATAAAAGAATAAAATAATAACAATCATGTTATAATATAGCTAAATTGCATATTTTATAATGCAAAAAAGGGATAAATATGAGTATTAATTTAAATGATTTTGAACGAATAGCTTCAATTAAAGTAGTAGGGATTGGTGGTGCTGGAAATAATGCTATCAACCATATGATCGAAGCATCAATTGGTGGAGTAGAATTTATTGCTGTAAATACCGATTTACAAGTATTATCAATGTCAAAAACTCAAAATCGTTTAGTGATCGGACGATCATTAACCAAAGGTTTAGGATCAGGATCAGTTCCGGAAATTGGTGAACAAGCGGCGATAGAAAATGAAGAAGAAATTAAAGAATCTTTAAAAGGCGCTGATTTAGTATTTATTACCGCCGGGATGGGTGGTGGAACAGGAACAGGAGCGGCTCATTTTATTGCACGAATTGCCAAAGAAATGGGAGCTTTAGTAGTTGCTGTAGTAACTAGACCATTTGAATTTGAAGGTAAACAAAGATCTAAAAACGCTGAAATGGGCATTGAAAAATTAAAAAATTATGTTGATACAATTATAATTGTATCAAATGATAAATTATCTAAAATCGCTTCAGGAATACCAATTCATGAAGCTTTTCGAGAAACTGATAATGTGTTAAGAATTGCGATTCAATCAATCACTGATTTATTAGTTATTCCGGCATTAATTAATATTGACTTTGCTGATGTACGATTTGTCATTGAAAAACGTGGCGCAGCTTTGTTAGGAGTAGGTAAAAGTAAAGGGGAAAACAAAGCAATTGATGCTGTTACAAAAGCCATCGAATCTTGTTATTTATCTGAAAATGTTTCTATTAACGGAGCTACCAATGCGATTGTTAATGTAACTGTTGGAAGAAATTCAACGCTAAAAGATGCACAAGATGCGGTTACTTATATTAAAGAAAAAGCTAATAATAATATTGATGTTATTTTTGGAGTGGTTGTTAATGAAAATTATGATGATGAAATTATTGTAACAATTATTGCCACTGGCATTGATAATTATCAAGAAGTGGTTGCAAATCCAACCGAATCAAACAATAATAAAGAATATTTTAGAAATAGATTTGGCATTTCAAAAAACGAAAAATAATAATTTTTTTAGATATATTTTTGATAAATAATTTAAAAAAATGGATTTTAAAAATAGTTTACTGTTACCTAAAACAAGCTTTCCAATGAAAGCTTGTTTAAAAGAAAATGAATTAATTATTCAAGACGCTTGACTAGCACTTGATTTATCGTTATTATTATGAAACCAACATATTGATAAGCAGGTTATCATTTTACATGATGGACCCCCATATGCAAACGGTAGTTTGCATATGGGACACGCTTTAAATAAAATTTTAAAAGATATCTACATCCGTTTTCATCAAATGATTGGCCACCAAGTTTGATATATCCCAGGTTGAGATACCCATGGTTTACCCATTGAACAAAAAGTTGCGGAATTAGTTGATAAACAAAACACCAATGAAAGATTATTTCGTCAGCAATGTAAAACTTTTGCCATAGTCCAGGCAAATATTCAAATCGAACAATTTAAAAGATTAGGTTTGTGCACAAATTTTGAAAAAAAATATTTTACTTTTAATGACACCTATATATCTAAACAATTACTAGTTTTTGCTCGATTAATCGAGCAAAAACTAGTCTATCGTGATAAAAAACCAGTATATTGATCACCAATTAATCAAACATCTTTATCTGAAGCCGAAATCGAATATATAGATAAACCATCGTGATCATTAATTGTCTTATTTGATTTAATATATAATAATGAAACTGATTTAGCGCCTCATTTTCAACATGCCCAATTATTAGTTTGAACAACTACGCCATGAACCTTGCCGGCTAATCAACTATTAGCCATTGATAAACATAAAACTTATCTTTTAATTGAAGTTGATAATCGGCGATTGATATTGTTAAAAAATACATTAGCTGATCTTAAAAATAAAATGCAATGATCAATCATTAATATTCTTGATGAATTTATAGGTGAAACGTTACTTTTTCAAAAATATCGCCATTTATTATATGACACCATTAGTATCATTGTTCATGGTAATTTTATATCTGAGCACCAAGGAACAGGCATCGTTCACGTGGCGGGTGGTTTTGGAATTGATGATTTTAATTTAATCAAAGAACATCATTTAGAAGCTTTCGTACCTATTAATGATGATGGTACATTTGCACATGATTTTCATGATCCATCATTAAGGAATGTTTTTTATCTTGATGCTGATAAAATAATATTAAAAAAAATAAAATTACAAAAACAATTGTTATTTTCTGAAAAAATAGTTCATCAATATCCTCATGATTGACGTAGTAAAACACCGGTGATTTATAAAGCATGTTGACAATGATTTGTTAATATTGAAGCACTAAAGCCTCATTTATATCAAATCATTAAACAAATTAATTGATTCAATCGTGGTGACAAATGCATGTTGAAAATGATCGCTGATCGCAATGATTGATGCATTTCTCGGCAAAGACAATGAGGGGTGCCGATTCCCGTTTTTTATCAAAAAAACGGTGAACCTTATATAAATAAAGATTTTGTAACTTATTTTGCTTCGTTAGTGGCGGAACATGGTATTGAAATTTGATGAAATGCAAGTGTGACAGAACTATTACATCCATGATTAATAAAAAATAACATTACCATTGATATCGCTGGTTGAACGAAAGAACAAGATATTTTTGATGTATGATTTGATAGTGGCGCATCAAGTTATGCGGTGTGAGCTAATGATGATAATTTTGTTGCTCCGGACTTACTGATTGAAGGTTATGATCAATTTCGAGGATGATTTAATGCTTCGTTAATTTTAGGTTCCATCATGGATAAAAAAACCCTACCTTATAAAGCGGTGTTTAGTCATGGTTTTGTATTAGATAACAAAGGTAATAAAATGTCAAAATCAGTCGGTAATGTGATTGATCCGATGGATATTTGTCAAGATTATGGAGCCGATATTTTAAGATTATGAGTTGTGTCAGTTGATTATTCTGATGATGTCAGAATCAGCAACTTATTAATGGATAAAGTTAGTGAAAGTTATCGTAAAATAAGAAATGTTTTTCGATTTTTATTAGGTAATTTAAACGATTATACTTACGATGCAACAGACATTAATCAATTTTCAGCATTAGATAATAGAATCATTCATGAAGTTATTAAACATCATGAAGCTATTAAACAACATTACCAAGTAATTAATTTTTACAAACTCTATCAAAATTTAATGAATTTTATTGTTAATGATTTATCAGCGTTATATTTTGAAACTAATAAAGATGTTTTGTACGTTGCAGCTCAAACTGATCCAAAACGCAAAGCTGTGCAAACAGTGTTATATTTTATTTTAGATATGTTATTAAAATGTTGAAAACCAATTTTAGTCCATACTTGTGAAGAAGTATTTACGCATTGAAAACATCACTATACAAGTAAAAGTGTGCATTTGTTACCATTTAAGTTATTAACTATTGCATCAAAACTCATATCACCAAATAATGATCAACAATGAAAACTAATTTTAGAATTTAGAAAAGATGTTTTTAAATATTTAGAACAGTTAAAAATTGAAAAAACCATTAATGTTACTTTAGAAGTTCATTTAAAGTGTGTTTTAAAAACTGATTATGTATTTATTAAAGATTTTTTAAACACCACCTTACCGGATTTATTAATGATTAGTAAAATAACGTTTAGTGATGAAGCTGATGCTGAACATTGACACACAACGTCATCATCTTATTTACAAGCGGTAGTTGGATGAGGTCAAAAATGTCAACGTTGTTGAAAAATAAGCACAACAATGATATTAATTGATAAACAACATGTTTGCAACAATTGTCATAAAATTTTAACACAAAGATAAACTTAATAATGCCAAAAAATAATTTTTTCTTAAAACATCAAGCTAAATTAAAAATTACAATGCCAATCTTTAAAGTTTGAGCAATACTTTTTATTATTTTATTAGTACTGATTGACCTTGGTACAAAACAATGGATTGAGAAAAACTGAAAGAAGGGGTTTTTAAATACAAATTATTATGTTTTAAATGCAGGTTTTGCTTTCGGAACATGAAAGCATATACCATTTAACACACAACATATTATTTATAATATAGTGTTTATATTAACTTTTATAAACTTAATCTTTAACAAAGATAAAAGTCCAGTAATTGCTCTTGCTTTTGTATATGGTGGAGGAATGGGCAATTACGTTAATAAAATAATTAGCACAGATCATTCAGTGATTGATTTTATTCCAATTGGTAAAACGGTGGCTAATATTGCAGATATATTTGTATTTTTCGGTCTTGTATTATTTGTGATATATATTATCCAAGAAATCGTTATGGAATTTTACAATGATTTTAAAAATAAAAAAGCGAAGCAATTACAAACAAACTAAATTACTGCATTAATCATGATTTTAAAAATAATTTATAACGACTTAACTATTAAAAGATTAGACTTATTTGTATTAAAAAATTTATCACAATATCATTTATCACGTAATACGATTCAAAACATGATTAAACATGGTCATGTAAAAGTTAATAATCACATAACAACCGTGTGCCATTATTGATTAAAAAATAATGATGAAGTATTAGTTAATCATGAACTTGTCGTAAAACAAATTAATTTACCAAAATATAATTATCCACTTGAGATAATTTTTGAAAATAATGATTTTTTAGTCATCAATAAACCAAACAACATGTTGGTCCATCCTAGTGCTAAAAACAATACGACAACACTTGTCAATGCTTTATTAAATTATACTAATGAATTAGCTTGTATAAATGAAAGTGATCGTCCAGGTATAGTCCATCGTTTAGATAAACAAACAACTGGTGTAATGTTGATTGCTAAACACAAAGCATATTTAAATATCTTAAAAGAACTTTTTAAAACACGATGCATTGAAAAAACATATATTGCCTTAGTCTATCATCCTTTTAAAGAAACAGCTGGCTTAATTAACGCTCCGATTGGTCGATCAATGCACAATAAAACAAAATTAGTTGTTAGTAATGTTCGTAGTAAGCCGTCGATAACTAACTTTACGGTGTTAAAAAATTATTATAACACTGCTTTAATTGAGTGTCGACCTGCAACAGGCCGTACCCATCAATTACGAGTCCATTTACAATATATTCATCATCCTGTGGTTGGAGATAATAAATATTTTAGCAATCAATCACCACATGACCATTATGAATTTGGACAATATCTTCATGCCAAATCAATTAGTTTTCAATGTCCAAATTCAAAAAAAAATTTCTATTTTGAAGCAACTTTACCAGTTGCATTTACTGAAAAAATTAATAATATGAACGCCAATGATCATGAAACATCACATTAATGAATTATTTATAAAATTACAACATAACGCTTTACAACATAGTAAAGATCCTACTACAAAAGTGGGGGCTTTTTTAATTGATGCACATTATAATATATTAGCTGAAGGATATAATAATTTTCCAAATCATAATCATCAATACAGTTGAAACGCTAGTAGTAAAGACATATCAGCCACCAAATATCCTTATGTTGTGCATGCTGAAACAAACTTAATTGTTGATTTTATTTACTATCGACAACATCAATTTCATAAATTTAAAAAACTGATTATGTTAGTAAATCTACTGCCGTGTAATGAATGTGCAAAATTAATTATTTCATTACCAATTAGCAAAGTTTATTATCTTGAAGGGCGTCAAGCATGACAAACCAGCGTGACAACATTGTTTAAAAATCAGCGCATACCATTAATCAAATTTAAGCTAAATCATCTAACATAAAAGAATTTTTAGTAAATTGTTTGATACCATGTTTAATGGTGTTATTAATATAACAAGTTACAAAACAATTGGTGTAAAAAAACCATTACCGGATTCATAAGTGGTGATTTTATGATTAAGTTGTTTGATATTAAAGATTTTTAAAAAAGGAAGATTGATATTTTATATATAATACATTTTATAAATTTAATTTTTATATAATCATATTATATGATAATGATAGGTATCGGAGTTGATATTGTTGAAATCGCAAGAATGAAACCGCACGACGATCATTTTGTGAACATGATCCTTTCAGATCAAGAAAAAAAAATGTTTGCTAATTTAACATCAATCACTAATAAAAAGCAATTTTTAGCTTCACGTTGAGCAAGTAAAGAAGCTTTATTTAAAGCAACTAACCTGAAAAAACCATTTAATACCATTACTATTAAGGATAATTATTGTAAACCAACTTGTTTAGATTATGCGCCGTGAGAAGTGTTAATATCAATTTCTGATACAGCAACTTATTCACTTGCATATGTGATGGTGATTGATAATCAGTAAACTAAACATATGAATTTTGTACAACTCAACGGTTATTTATTACAAGATGTCATTATGCATGATTACTATCAATTAAATTCAATCGTTGAATTTGAAATCCGGTTGAAAAAATACTGTAAAGAAAATGAAAGCGATATCAATGATTATGAAACAATTAAAATAACCACTTATTTTTTTACCATTCAAGAGTTAATAAAAGTTTTAACAAAAGATCGTAATATTATAGTTTATGGACGAGTTGTTAAATGTTTTGACGACAAAAACAAATATGTTGGTTGTGGTGTTCGGGCTGACGAAGTTTTAACAATTAAATAAATATTAATCAAGTTTTTGATAAAATTATCATATGATAAATACTATTGTAGTTGTAGGGGCACAGTGAGGTGACGAAGGTAAAGGTAAAATTGTCGATGTATTATCACAACAAGCTGATGTCATTATTAGATGATCGGGCGGCGATAATGCCGGACATACGGTTAACTTTAATCATAAAAATTACAAACTTAATTTAATTCCTTCCGGAGTTTTTAATCCTCATGCTATAAAATTAATCAATCAGGGTTGTGTTATCAATTTAGAAAAATTAGTTGCCGAACTTAAATATTTACAAGCCCAAGCTGTCTTAATAGAAAATTTTTATATATCAAGTGATGTCGACATTATTTTACCTTACCATATCGAATTAGATATTTGATCAGACAAAACCAATCAATTAGGAACTACCAAACGAGGTATTGGATTTTGTTATCAAGATAAAATTGCCCGAAGTGGCATTAAAATCTATGATTTATTTGATGAACACGTTTTTTTGAATAAATTAACAAAAAATTTGCAAGAAAAAACAATCATTTTAAAATATTTATACAATCATGAAACAAAACTTAACGTGCATGAAATTTTTACAAACACATTAAATTATTTTAAACAAATCAAAGACTTAGTGATGTTTAATACATCAATCATGATTAATCAATGAATTAAAGAAGGGAAAAAAGTAATTTTTGAAGGAGCGCAAGGTAGTTTATTAGATATTAATTATGGCACTTATCCATATGTTACTTCGGCTAATACCATCGGCTCAGCAGTTTGTGGCGTAAATGGAGTGGCACCAAACTTAATCAGACACATGATGGGGGTTGGTAAAGCATATAATACACGCGTTGGTGAAGGACCTTTTCCAACTGAAATCCACGATGAATCACTAGTAAATATCATTAGAACTAAAGGTAATGAATACGGGGTAGTGACGGGCAGAAAAAGAAGAATTGGTTGATTTGATATGGTAGCCTTCAAACATGCTTGTTTAGTATCAGGCTTTAACACTATTGCAGTAACATTACTTGATGTATTAAGTGGATTACCAACTGTCAAAATTTGTATCAGTTATACATTGGAAGGTACCATTATCGATTATATGCCATCTAACAGCATTGCATTAGCCAAATGTCATCCAAATTATATTGAGATGGATGGCTGAACGGAAACATTAGATCATATTCGTGAATACGATCAATTACCGAGCAATGCGCAATTATATCTAGAAAAAATAGCTTCATTAGCTAATATGAATATTGAGATGATTTCGGTAGGCAAACAAAGGGATCAAATCATCTTTATTAAAAAAATCTTTGATAATTAATCATTTATTAATCAAGCTTCATTTTAAAACCTTGTTCGATAATTTGCTTAATGCGATTCATACATTCAAAACTATTTTGATGATTTAAATTTTCTGGTTCAATCATGTTATGAAACACCACATGCACTGTATTTGTACCAAACCGTCAGCGGTGCTTGGTCGGTTTATAAGAATCAATTAATGTCACCGGTAAGATTGGTACAAAACTCATCAATAATAATTTATGTACGCCCGGTTTAAAATCAATCAGTTGATTGCTATAAGTTCTTTGACCTTCCGGAAATACTACTAAACTACGAGGAATTTTTAATAACGAGGCAGCTTCTTGAAAAGTGTTTAATACAGATTTGGCATTTTTTTGATCAAGATAAATGGTATCCACTAAATCACAAAAACGACTCATTAAAAAATTAGATTTATTTTCTAACTTAGAAATAAAAGCTAGCGGCGGATGAATCTTAAAATCGTTAATCACAAATAAAGCAACTGAATCAATCACTGATTGATGGTTTGGTAAAATTATACAAGCCTTATTTTTTCAATTTTCAAGTTGATAAGTTTTAATTTTAACACTATATAATCATAAAAAAAGTTTACAAACTTTTTTAGTTCAATAATATCGTTTTTTTTCAGCAACCGCGTTTGGATGTTGACAAATTTTACGATGTCATCAACATGCTTTAATAATTAAACAAAATATATAAGGACAAACTAACAAACTTTTTAATCAAAACATAATAAATAATAATAATTAAATTTTACAATAAATTAACACTTTAAAATCATTAAAATGAAGTGTTTCGGTTAATGTAAAGTTGTTTGTTAAAACATTGTTTAATAAATCAAGATTTAAATAAACATCACCATCGTAATGTTGATTAATAATTGATAAATATATTTTATCAGCAAATTGATACGTTTGTTCATAGACAATTTTCCCACCACAAATAAATAATTGATCTGGAACATGGTTGAATTTATCTAACACACTACTTAAGTGATTGGTAACTGTCAGGCTTGGATTAGATAACGTAAAATGGTGATCTTTAGTAAGAATAATAACGTTGCGATCTTGCAAAACGGTTTTTGGTAAACCTTCAAAAGTTTTTCGACCTAATAAAATAGAATGAAATTGGGTAGTTTTTAAAAAAAAATTTAATTCCTCTTGAATATGCCATGGTAATGAATTATTTTTACCAATTAAACCATCTTTAGTCATGGCTAAAATTAAACAAATCATCAGTTATTAAACCGCAACTTTGCCAGCGATACGAGGATGATAAACATAATTTTTTAATGTAAAATGATGAAATTGAAAATCATCAATCACTTTAATAGTCGGATCCAGCATCATTTGTGGTAACGGATATGGGTGACGCGAGATTTGCAGGTGCATAGCATCAAGATGATTTAAATAAATATGATTATCACCAATGGTATGAATAAATTCACCAACGGTTAAATTACAAACTTGAGCAATCATCATGGTTAATAAACTATATGAAGCAATATTAAATGGTACCCCTAAAAACATGTCAGCACTACGTTGATATAATTGACAAAATAATTTTTTGTCTTGTGAGATAAAAAATTGCACTAAAATATGACATGGTGGCAATAATGCTACATCAAGCTCGGCGGGATTTCAAGAAGTTAAGATGTGTCTACGTGAAAAAGGATGGGATTGCAGATTAGTAATAAGGTTGGCTAATTGATCCACACCAGCAAAATTTCTTCATTGTTTTCCATAAACTGGACCTAAATTACCATGTTGATTAGCAAAACTTATATCTTGCTTAATTTTTAAAGCAAAGGCTTCAATAGTTTCTTGTTGATAATCAGCATGTTGTTGAAATTTTGCAAATGGTCATTCATTTCAAATATTTACGTTATTATCAACTAAATACTTAATATTAGTATCACCTTTAATAAACCATAAAAGTTCATAAATAACCGCTTTAATATTAATGAATTTAGTAGTTACTAAAGGAAAACCGTTAGCAAGATTATATTTAATTTGGCTACCAAAAATAGTAATCGCTTTTACCGAAGTACGATTAATTCTTTCTTCACCATGGGTTAATATTTTGGTACAAAGTTCTAAGTATTGCTTCATAATTAACAAATCCTTAACTTGATAATAATATTAACAAAAAATCAACAAATTACACGCCTGAATTAATTATTTTAATAATGTTTAATATTACACAAATTGTTCAATCATTAGTTAATGATTGTAAAATGAGATTAATAATGTAAAATTATATACTAGCTTGCTCGGTTGCGCGATCAATTTTATTTTGTAAAAATTTAATAGCTTGATGACATTGGTCAAGATATCATTGATGTTTGTCGTGGGTAATTTTTGCAAGCCTTTCATACATAACGTTAATTTTGTTAATTTCCATTTGTTACCTCCTATATAAAGTATTTTTAAATCATGATTGATTGAATTTTATATGATTAAAACTAATTGATCAAAAGAGTAAATATGATTAATTAATTAATTATGCGTCATGGTTAAAGTTAACACTTTTGTTTTAAATGATGATGTTTAATATATTTTCTTAACACTCATTTAGTTAATCAATGAATTGGTTGATGCTGATCAATTTTAGTTTGATAAAATTGTTGATATTTTTGCTTTCAAAGCAGATAATACAACAATCCACCTGCTAAAGAAAACATCGCACTAAACATGATAATGATGAACATAATTTGTTGAAAACCAATTTGATTATCAATTTGTTTAAAGTATGTTAAATCATAAATATAATTATGTTTTGAAATTTGTGATAGTATCAATGACATTCAGGCATCAGATGAATAACCAATCATCGAAATGATACCAATTGCCGAACCGATGTGAGCTTTTTTTAAACCTATTTCAGTGATTAAAGTTCATCGTAACGTTACAAAAGCTCACACGACAAAACCTAACATGATATAAATAATGGTATTGATAACTATTAAAGCCGATCATCAAGCGCTACCATAAGGTATATCTAACAAACGCTGTGGTATAAACACAGTATTAACTAATAAAATCATAATTTGTATAATACCGATCATATAAATTGATATTAACATGCACAACGTATATGAATGTGCTTTATCAGCTCATTTACCAATCAGTGGTGAAATAAAAAATCTGGTTAAGTAAGTAAACATCAACATTAATATAAAGAAAAGTAATCACGGTGCACGCAGATGATTATTAAATATTGCTGATGAATATAATCGCACGCCGGATTGAAAAATGTAACCACTTAACATTAAAAAACTAATCAATATGACCATCGGATTTTTAAACACTTGTCAAGCGTCTTGTAATGTAAACTTATCATAATGAGTTGCAGTTGAGGGAATATGTCATTGCACTAACATAGCACCTAAGAACGGTGTTAAAGCTAGTAATAAATAACCAAGGAAGTTATTAGCTACAAAACCAACAAGTTTGATATCACCAACTTTAAAAAAAATAGTGGCTAATCCAGCAAATGCAACTGGTACAAGTCCAGCAAAGGCGGTATTTAAACCATTAATTTTTGCAGTATTTGGTAAATCTTCGCTTGTAATTTGATGCATTATTTTTCATAAAGGACATCAAAACAAACCAACTGTTGAAAATCCTCATAATGAAAAGATAATATAATAATTAATCAAAATGATGTCAGATGAATAATGATGATAAATAAGTAATTGCACGCCGGCAAATCAAATACCAACACTACCAGTCATGATTAACGAACCAATCATTAGTTTTTTGGGATTAAATTTATCAGTTAATCAACCACTTAATAAATTACAAGGTAAACAGATCAACCCATAAACAAATAACACCATTTTATATTGATGAGCATCAAGTCCAATTTTTTGCGTATATCCGTCTTGTCACGCAACAATATAGACTGGTAAAATATAAGTAGCAGTATTAACTAACGCAAGTGTAAACACTGCACATCAAACTTTACGAGCAATACCTAAAAAATGGTTCATGAATTATAATCTTGTTAACATCAATAATGTTATTAAACCTTACTTAAAAAGATTAATTAATATGTTATATTAATTGTTAAATGATGAAACTAAATTAAGTGTTTTTTATAATGCTTTAATTACAAAGTGTTTTTTCAATGATGCATTTTAATATATTTTCTTAACACTAATTTAGTTAATCAATGGATTGGTTGTTTTTCAACAACTTTTGTTTGGTAAAATTGTTTATATTTTTTCTTTCAAAGTAGATAATAAAGTGGTATTGCTGCCAAAGAAAACATAAGGCTAAACATAGTCATAATTAACATAATTTGTTGCATACCGATTTGATTATCGATTTTTGTGAAAACTTTTAGATCATAAATATAATTATGTTTTGAAATTTGTTCTAAGATTGGTAACATTCACGCGTCGGCAGAAAAACCAATCATCGAAATTGCACCAACTACTGAACCAATTTCAGATTTTTTAACATCAATTTCCGTTATTAAAGATCATCTTAGTGTTACAAAGGCTCACACCGCAATGCCTAATGATAAAAATAGCACCGTATCAAGCACTACTAAAATTCATCATACCGTACTGTGTAAACCTAAAATCTTACCAGGCATAAACACAGTATTAACTAATAAGATCATAATTTGCATAACAGCAATCGCATAAATGGATATAATCGTTCAAAGTGTATATGAATGTGATTTATCAGCTCGTTTACCAATAATTGGTGAAATAATAAATCTGGCTAAGTAATAAAAAATCATACTTAAAATAAAGAAAAGTCATGATGGCGCTTGCAAGTGATTTGTAAATAATGCTGAAGCATATAAACCAACACCAGTTTGAAAAATATAACCACTTAATGTTACAAAACCAACTAACACTACTAATGGATTTTTAAAAACTTGAAAAGTTTCTTTAAAGGTAAATTTTTCAGTATTATCTACTTTTGGTGCAATATAACATTGAATTGATATAGCAGCTAAAATCGGCATAAAAGCTAGTAATAAATAACCAATCATATTGTTGGCTTTAAAGCCAGCGATGTTAATTATTATGGTTTCAGAAAACACTGCAGTCGCTAAACCAGCAAATAAAACTGAGACTAATCCAGTAAATCCAGAATTTAAACCATTAATTTCAGCAGTTTTTTCAACATTTTCTTTAGTAATTTGAGTTAAGATTTTTCATAAAGGACTTCAAAATAACGCCACGGTTGAAAATCCCCATAATGAAAAGATCATGTAATAATGAAACATAATTCTTGTCGTGTTAGAAGCCTCTTTAGAAACTTCACCATAATTCTGATTAATCATCAATTGTACGCCAGCAAATCAAATGCCAATCACACCGGTCATGATTAACGAACCAATCATCAATTTTTTTGGATTAAATTTATCAGTTAATCAACCACTTAAGATATAACAGGGTAAACTAACAAAACCATATACCATAAAAACGTTTTTATATTGATCAGCATCAAGTCCAATACTTTGTGTATAACCGGTTTGTCAACCCCGCACATAAATTGGTAAAATATAAGTGGCCGCACTAGCTAACGCTAATGCAAACACTGCAAATCAAACTTTACGAGCAATACCTAAAAAAGAATCTTTCATAATTTACACCAACTTTAAAATTTTAAAGTATTTTATCCCTTTTTTAATGACCAATCAATGATGTGGCGGATTATTAAAATCACTTAACTTATATTGTATATTAATTTTTAAATTATTAACACTAATTGCACCATGATTAATTAATTCTTTAATAGCGCGTTTTGAACTACCAAAATTAATCATTATTAAAGCATCAATAATATCAATTGTCCGATCAATTTCGTAAAAACCAGTGTATTGCACAATCTTTGCAAACATGTCATCAGTAATGATCATGTTTGCAAATAAGATTTGATTAATGTTAGCGATTTCATCAAATATGTGTTCACTATATAATGTGGTAATCACTGATTGCACAAAGGTTTTTTTAAAGGTTTGTAAATCCATTACGGTGGCAAGGGCATGGATTTGATCACAACCAAGATCGGTTAATTGATTAAAAAACATCGGTACGTCTTGATCAGGCAAATTAATTAGAAAAAAATATAAATTATAAATTGTTTTTAAATCATCGTCAATAAAGATAGCATTTTTTTCAGTTTTACTAATTTTTTCATGATTAATTAATAATAATTGCGTGGTTAAACCACAAACATTAATGGTTGGATCATGTTTTTTAATAAAATCAATGCCGGTGGTAATATTACCTCATTGATCGCTACCACCTAATTGAACAAAACAATCATATTGTTGATTAAGCACTCATCAATCATAAGCTTGCATTAATGAATAAGCAAATTCAGTATAAGAAATACCGCTTACTAAGCGATGTTTAATAAATTCTTTGTTAAGAGAAGTGGTAATGTTGACTTTTTTACCAATTAATTGAAAAAAATCAAGCAAAGTCATATCCTGTAATCAAGTATGATTTTGTAAGATAGTGACCGGAATATCAATTTTATGACAAATTTTTTTAATTGACGTGATTAATGATGCGGCGTTTGATTTAGTTTGCGTTTCACTTAACACTGGTCGTTCATGAGCTTTACCGCTTGGATCACCAATCATTGCTGAAAAAGTACCAATAATAATAATTAACTTAAGACCAAGCTGATGAAGTTTTTTTAAAGTCATTAATTGGGCAATATGACCAATATGAAGGGTATGATATGTTGGATCAAAACCAACATAGACGGCTTGATGGTGATTAATTGCCTCTAAAAAAGCCGCTTGATTAGTAAAATCATGCACAACATAGTTTAAATTTTTTAATTTAACGGACATGAGTTGTTGTTATCCTTTGAGAAGTTGATGTTGCTGGAATAAAGTCACTAAATTAGCTACTAAACAAGCAATGATCACTGGTCCAATACCACCTAATACTGGGGTAATTAATTGGACTTGGTCATAAACATCTACAGCATCAACATCACCACACATAACTTGATTAACAACATTAATACCTAGATCAATGACAATACAATTTGCTTTGAGATGCTGTTTTTTAATAAAATTGACTTGATCAATGGCAACAATTAATATGTCGGCTTGTAAAGTAAAATTAGCTAAATGAGGCGTGTTAGCCTGACAAATGGTTAATGAAGCAACTTTACCAATTAATAAATTATATAACGGGTTTACTAAGTTTGACAATTGACCAACGATAACCACATGGTGGATTGATAAATCAAGCTGATAATTATCTAATATGCTTAAAACAGCCTGAGCGGTTGGTGATACAATGGATGGTATTTGGTGCTGCATAATTAATGTGCCTAAATGATAACTACCACATCCATCGACATCTTTATGAGGCGTAATTAATTCATTAATATGATGTTCATTAAGATGGTTAGGCAGAGGTAATTGCACTAAAATACCATCCACAGTTGGTGATTGATTTAATGATGCAATTACCTCAGCTAATTGTTCAGCACTAACATTGGCTTCATACTTACGTCACTCAAAAATAATACCAACTTTTTCAAAAGCATGCTTTTTTAAAGTAATATATTTAGTGCTATAAGTATCATCACCGACTTGAATGACTACAATCCATGCGGTTCGGGTGGTGATTAATTGCTGATGGCGGATTGTTAATGCTTCAAGCATTATATTAGCAATTGTTTTACCATCAATTCATTTATTAATTGGCTGATTCATGTACAAAAGACAATGGCAGGGGTGGCAGGATTTGAACCCACAACACCTAATTCTGAAGATTAGTGTTCTACCGTTGAACTACACCCCTTTGCTTAAAAATGGTGACCCGTAAGGGAATTGAACCCCTGCATGTACGCATGAAAAGCGTATGTGTTAACCGCTTCACCAACGGGCCAGCAACATAAAAAAATCTGCTTGCAATCAAATATAAGCGTATTTTAACATATTTTAACATAAAAATTCAAAAATTCTGTTAACATTAAATTGATCTTGATTTTATATGAGCTGGCAGATGTGGCGAAGTGGTTAACGCACCTGATTGTGGATCGGGCATTCGTGGGTTCAATCCCCATCATCTGCCCCATAATTAATAACATAACATCATTGATGGAGGCATAACATGATCATTGATATTGAAAATTTACAAGATTTAAATAAATTAGCAAAATTAATAAGTTTACGCATTAGTGGCGATAATGTTTTATTATTAAATGGTCCAATTGGCGCTGGTAAAACGACACTAACTAAAATGATTGCACAACATTTAGGTGTTACAACAAATGTCACTTCACCCAGTTTTACAACCATGAATATTTATAACAATCAATTTACCACATTGGTTCACTTAGATTTTTATCATATTGAAAAAATTAACAATCTTGAAGCATATGTAGAACAATTTGAGAATAATATGGTGATTATTGAATGAGCTGATAATTTAATGAAAAAATTTCCTAATATTGATAAGTTGTTTAAAAATTTTATTGCAATAAAATTTTTAAACATTAAAGAAAATGCCCGTACCATCGACATTAATGGTCGAGGTTATTGGTATAATAACTTGACTTGTGATGTCACTAAAGCTAATTTTAAATGTATCAATTAATGTTAGACACATCTGGTCAATGATTATTTTTAGCCATTATTAATCAACAAACTAATCAAGTAATTAGTCATCTTAAAATATGAGCAGCTAAACAACATTCTGAAATAACCATGCCATTAATTAATGACACATTTACACAGCATCAAATTACTTGAGCACAAATTAGTGAATTATATGTTACCACTGGACCAGGTAGTTTTACAGGGATAAGAGTCGCATTAACAATTGCTAAAACAATCGGAACATTGACTAATCTAAAAATTTTTACCATAAATAGTTTATGATTACTAGCTGGTAAAACAACAAGCATTGTTAAACGAGATGCTAAAGGTGGATTATGATATGTCGGTGTATTTAACCATGACCAAATCATGCAACCTTTATCATTAATGACTAATCATGCATATCAATGTTTAATTACACAATGACCTACTTATACCCTTATTGATGATACAAATGAAATTGATTGATTAGCTAATTTTCTTTTTTTAAAACCATTTTTTCAATTAATTACCAAACTTGCTGATTTAAAAGCCACCTATTTAAAAACAATTACCCCACCGGTGGTGATTAATAAATATGCAACGTAACTATAGTATGAACAATAATCTGTATCATGCTTGGCAACAACTAATGACATGAGGGATAATCGATGCCATATTGTAAAAAAACGATTGATCAAAAATGACAAGCTTTTTGAGCAACGCATCGCAGCTTTGAAACTAATCTCCATGATTTTACCAAACCTAAATATTATATCTTAAGTATGTTTCCTTATCCTTCGGGGGCCGGATTACATATGGGACATATGCGTAGTTATACAATTACTGATGTCATGGCGCGTTTTAAAAGAATGCAAGGTTTTAATGTGTTAAATCCAATGGGGTGAGATGCGTTTGGATTGCCCGCCGAACATTTTTCTATTAAAACTAATCGTCACCCATCAATCTTTACTAACGAAAACATTGCTCATTTTAAACAACAATTACATATGTTAGGTTTTTCATTTGATTGAAGTAAAGAAATTAACACGACTGATCCGCAATATTATCGCTGAACACAATGAATTTTTCGTGAATTATACGTACACGGTTTAGCAACTTTACAAAACGTTAATGTTAATTGATGCGATCCACTAAAAACAATCTTATCCAATGAAGAAATTGTCATTAAAGAAGGCCACATGTTTTCTGAGCACGGATCTTTTCCAGTCATTAAAAAACATATGCAACAATGAGTTTTAAAAATCACTAACTATGCGGCATCATTATTAAATGATTTACCAACGTTGAATTGAGGCAGTGATATTAAAGACATGCAACGCCATTGAATTGGTCAAGCTCATGGTACCATCATTGATTTTGCACTTACTACCCACCAACTTAAATTAGCAATTTTTACCACGCGCGCTGACACAATATTTGGCGTGGCATCAGTTAATGTTTCGCCCGAGCATTGATTATTTAAAGATTTAACGCTCTTTGACGAACCTTATCGCACGTTAATTCAAAAATATCTATTAATCACTAGCACCCAAACTGATTTACAACGCGAACAACTTAATCAGCGTAAAAATGGGGTTTTTACTGGTTTATATGCCCATCATCCAATAACTAAACAACCCGTACCCATCTTTATTGCTAATTATGTATTAGGGGATTTTGGCACGGGGGCAGTGATGTGCGTACCAGCCCACCACGATGATGATTTTGCCTTTGCACAACAATATCAATTACCAATTACTTATGTATTACAAACTGATGATCATCACCAAGCTTTTTTAGGCGAAAGTGTTTATATAAATGCTGGTTTTTTAAACGGTATGACCAGCATTGATACGGCACAACAAATGGTCACTGATTATTTAAGTAAACACCACTTAGGTAAAGCTCATATTAACTATCGCTTACGCGATTGAATTTTTTCACGACAACGTTATTGAGGCGAACCAATTCCGGTATTATTTGATCAACATGGCACGCCAACCATAGTAGCAAAACATCACTTACCAGTGGTGTTACCTGATTTAGTAGATTTTAAACCAGATGTTAATAATGTCATTCCTTTAGCTAAAGCCACGGCTTGAAAAACACTAGTTATTGATGATCAAATTTGACAACGCGAAGTAAACACAATGCCTCAATGAGCAGGAAGTAGTTGATATCATATAGCTTATTTAATGAAACATGGTGATCAATATCGTGAGATTGATGATCCACAAATGAAAGCAATTTTTAAACACTGATTACCGGTTGATTTATATATTGGTGGTAAAGAACATGCGGTGTTACATCTTATCTATGCACGGTTTTGACATAAATTTCTTTATCAAATTGGCATTGTTGATTGTCCCGAACCATTTCAAACATTATTTAATCAAGGGATGATTTTAGATGCTGATGGTGAAAAAATGTCTAAGTCAAAAGCAAATGTGATTAGTCCTGATCAAATGGTGGACACTTATGGGGCTGACACAGTACGACTTTATATATTATTTATGGGACCAGTTGAAAAAAATTTAATCTGGTCAAATCAAGGTTTAGTGGGGGCGGAAAAATGATTACATCGTGTGTATCGATTATTTACTGATTATCAAAGCTGAATAGTACCTGAAGCTGATGATTGATCAATGCAACAAATGTTTCATACTACTTTAAAAGCTGTGAGTGAAGATTATGAAGTTTTAAAATTTAATACCGTGATTGCTAAATTAATGATCTTGGTCAATCATTGATATAAGTATCAAAAGATAACTCATGAACACACTCAACAATTTTTAATTATGTTAAATCCGATTTGTCCTCATCTTAGTGAAGAACTATGATCAATGATGTTTAATATTAATAATGATCCTCATCATACCATTACTAGCCAAAGCTGACCCTTATACAATCAAAAAGCAATTATTTATGATAAAGTTAAGGTATTAATTCAAATTAATAATAAAGTTAAATTGATATTAACAGTTATGATTGATTTAACATCGCCGGAACTTTTACAACTTGTTCGTAACAACGAACAAGTGTCGAAAATGTTACAAGATAAACAAGTTGTAAAAGAAATTGTCGTGATTAATAAATTAGTTAATTTTATTATCGCACCATCGTAATTTATGCAAAAAACTTATAGTTCACAAGATATTCAAGTATTAGAAGGTTTAGTGGCAGTTCGAAAACGACCGGGCATGTATATTGGTAGTTTAGATAAAAATGGTTTACACCACTTATTTTGAGAAATTCTTGATAATGCGATTGATGAAGCGTTAGCTGGTTATTGTAACCACATTACTACGCTAATTACTAATGAAGAAGCAATTATCATTGAAGATAATGGGCGGGGTATTCCAGTTGATATTCATGCCACGACTGGTAAAACTGGTTTAGAAACAGTATTTACGTTGTTACATGCCGGTGGTAAATTTAATAACGATGTTTATAAAACATCCGGTGGTTTACATGGCGTAGGAGCTTCAGTAGTTAATGCGTTATCAAGTTTTTTAGAAGTGACATCATATCGGGATGGTAAGCAATATTGTTTAAATTTTCAAAATGGAGGTCAAGTGGTTAGTGACTTAGTGGTGACGCCGTTATTAGCAAACCCTACTAAAACTGGCACAAAAGTAGTCTTTAAAGCTGATCAGACAATTTTTTCCGAAATTAACATGGATTATGAAGTGATTAAAGAACGCTTAAAAGAATTAGCTTTTTTAAATAATAACGTTATCATTTCAATTGAAGATCAACGAGTTAACAAAAAAGAAACTTTCTTATTTAAACGCGGTATTATTGAATATATTGAACAATTAAATAATAACAAAAATCCTATTCATGATGAAGTAATCTATTTTAAAGAACTAATTGGTAAAACCGAAGTGGAATGTGCGTGACAATATTCAGCCAGCACCACTGGTAATATTTTATCGTTTTGTAATAATATTTATACACAAGAAGGGGGTAGTCATGAAGATGGTACTAAACAAGCGATGGTACGATCAATGACGAAGTTATTTAAACATCAAAAAATTTTAAGCAAAGAATTAGAAAAAGAAAATTTCATTTTTGAAGATCTTAAAGAAGGGTTAATGTTAATCATTGCTATTAAACATAGTAATCCGATTTATCAAGGTCAAACCAAACATAAATTAGGCAACCCCGAAGTAAAATCAGAATTATATCAATTAGTTGGTGAATTTTATGATCGATTTTTATTAGAAAACCCCGATGTTACTAAAAAAATTATTGCTAAAGTAGCAATTGCCTTCCGCGTGAGAATGGAAGCTAAAAAAGCTCGTGAAATTACTCGGAAAAAAAATTCAATTGATAGTTTTTCATTACCCGGCAAATTAGCTGATTGTTCAAGTGCTAATCCCGCCTTAAGTGAAATATACATTGTTGAAGGAGAATCGGCCGGTGGTTCAGCAAAATTAGGTCGCAATCGTACTTTTCAAGCCATTTTAGCCTTAAAAGGTAAAGTAATTAATGTTGAAAAAACCACCATTGAAAAGATTTTTGATAACGAAGAAATCAAATCTTTATTTGCTTCAATTGGATGTAGCATTGCCAAACCCGAAGATATTATTAATTATAAACATGATTTACGATATCATAAAATTATTATTATGACTGATGCTGATGTGGATGGTAGTCACATTCGCGTGTTATTATTAACCTTCTTTTATAAATATATGCGCTTTTTAATTGAACATGGTCATATTTATATTGCGCAACCCCCTTTATATAAACTTGAACGCGGCAAAACCATTAAATATTTATATAATGATCATGAATTAGAAAAATTAAAACCAAGTTTAGTTAATGTTAAGTATAATTTACAAAGATATAAAGGCTTAGGTGAAATGAATCCCATTCAATTATGAGATACCACGATGAATCCTGAATTTCGGCAATTATTAAAAGTAACCATTAATGAAGCCGAATTAGCCGATAAAATGTTTTTAGTACTAATGGGTAAAAACGTGCAAGAAAGAAAAAAATTTATTGAAACAAATGCTAAATTTGTGAAAAATTTAGACATTTAAGTTAAAAAAACATGAAAAAACAAACCGATCTTTTACCAGTTTCATTCACTAATCCATCTTTAATTAAAGATGCTGACATTGTTGAAGAAATTAAAAATAGTTTTTTAGACTATGCCATGTCAGTTATTGTTTCACGAGCATTACCAGATGCTCGTGACGGCTTAAAACCAGTCCAACGACGCATTATTTATGCACTTCATAACCTCGGCTTATTACACAATAAACCACCTAAAAAATCAGCCCGCGTGATTGGTGAAGTAATTGGTAAGTATCATCCCCATGGTGAATCTTCTATTTATCAAGCAATGGTACGTATGGCACAAGACTTTAATTATCGTTATTTATTAGTTGATGGTCAAGGTAATTTTGGATCAATTGATGGTGATTCAGCCGCGGCAATTCGGTACACTGAAGTACGCATGAGTGCTTTAAGTGAATATTTAATTAAAGATATTGATAAAGAAGTGGTAGCTTTTCAAAAAAACTATGATGAAAGTGAAATTGAACCAAAAGTATTGCCGGCTTATTTTCCAAACTTATTAGTTAATGGAGCCATCGGCATTGCCGTTGGCATGTCAACCAGCATTCCACCGCATAATTTAGGTGAAATTCTTGATGGCGCCATAGCACTCATTAACAATCCTGAGCTAACGATTAGCGAGTTACTAACCTACATTAAAGGGCCTGATTTCCCTACCGGTGGCATTTTAGCAGACACAGGTAAACTACTTGATATTTATACTACTGGTCATGGATCAGTAGTCATTAAAGCTTTATATGAAATTGAACAAGAAAAAAACTATGAAAAAATTATTATCAAAGAAATTCCTTTTTATGTTAATAAAACTCATTTATTAGAAAAAATTACGCAATTAATTAGAGATAAACACATCGACCATATTAGTGATTTACGAGATGAATCAAACCGTGAAGGGATGCGCATTATTATTGAATTAAAACGTGATCAATCAGCTGAATTTTTAATGCAAAAATTATATAGTATGACTACTTTAAAAAGTAGTTTTTCAATTATCTTATTAGCATTAATTAATGGTGAACCCAAAATATTAGATTTAAAAGCAATGTTACAAGTTTACATTGATTTTCAATATGAACTGTTAAACAATTGTGCGCAATTTGATTTAAAAGAAAAAATTGCCAAAGCTCATATTTTAGCAGGTTATCAAATTGTCTTAAGTCAGATTGATGATACAATTAATTTAATTAAAAATGCCACTAATTTAGAACAAGCTCGTGAACAGTTAATGGCAACTTTCAAGCTAACCGAATTACAAACTAAAGCCATCTTAGAACTGCGGTTAAGTCGTTTAACCAAACTTGAAACTGAAAAAATTACTAAAGAATTAAGTGTTTTACAAACTGATATTAAAGCACTTAACTTTTTATTAGCAAACAAGTCAAAACAAACCACCACAATTATTAAACAATTACAATTTTTAAAAGATAAATTTACCGATCCACGACGCACGCAAATTATTCCCGAAGTTGTCCAAAAATTAACTTACAAAACCTGAGTTGAAAAAGAAGAAATTGTAATTAATTTAACTAAAAAAGGTTATATTAAACGCATTTCCTTAGAAGATTTTCGATTACAACATCGTGGTGGTAAAGGCAGTAAAGTTGTGTCAATTGACAAAGAGCGAGATAAAGATGATTTAATTGAACAAATCTTAGTCACCAATACTCATAGTGATTTATTGTTCTTTTCTAACGCTGGTAAAGTTTATCATTTACATGCTTATAAAATTACTAACTTATCGAAAAGTGCTAAAGGTATGCCATTAGTTAATTTAATTAGCATTAGTAAAGAAGAAAAAATTAAACGTATTTTATCAATTGAATTAACTGATGAAGCTAAATATTTATTATTTATCACTAAATTAGGATGTTTAATTAAAAACAAAATCAGTAAGTTTGATAAAATCCAAAAAAACGGTAAAAATGTGATTATTTTAAGAAAAACTGACGAATTAATGATGGTATCACTCATCGAACCCGAAACATTTGTAATTTTAGCAAGTAAATATGGGAAAATTATTAAATTTGAAGAAAACAGCATCAAAATGTTAAAAGGCAACGGTAAAGGAGCATTAAGTTTAAAATTAAAAGTTAATGATCAAGTAATATCAGCTTGTAATAGTAATGAAGGCGAATACTTATTAAGTATTAGCGCCTTTGGTTATGGAAAAATAACCTTATTTAATGAATATCGCGCTACAAAAAAAAGAAGTACCGGTGTTAAAATTATGACTTTAAAAACAAATGATTATGTGGTGACTGTCAATGCTATCAACCGTAACGAAGAAATTATCATTGTTACTAATGAAGAAAAATTAATTCGTATTTCAACTGCGCAAATTAAAATTAGTAAACGAACCGCCATTGGCAGCAAATTAATTAGTTTAGATAAAGGCAGTTATATTGTTTCTGTTTCAATTATTAAAAATATTAATTAACATCAACTATGCCAATTATTAAACATCTTAAACATATTGTTGAAAACTTTGATGCATATCAAACAAATATAAAGCATCGATCAACAATTTATAAAGCTTGTTTAACTGATGTTAACAACTTGTATGATGATCTTAAAAATATCGATTTTATTATCGAATTTGATTCATTTTGATTTAATGAATTAGCGGAGCAAATTAAGCATGATAAACAACAAACTTTTCAGACCCGACACGAAAATGAAAATATCGAATCTTTACAAGAAACCCTTAACTCTTTTTTAAATCTTATAAAAGAAACATATCAAACGATACATTTAAATAAAACCATCGATTTTAAATCATTATATCAATATTTATTTAATTGTGAATTTTCATACATTAAAGGACACGGCGTTGTTGATTTTTTGGATTTACAAAATGCCACTCTTAAGATGAACATTTTAGAACACCAAAACCTAATAGCATTACGCGAACAAATAATTGAAGTATTTATAAATATTTTAAAAAATAATCAATGATTAAACAGCTTTGTGAATTTGTTAAAAAATATAAAAAAACAAATTTTAAATCAAACAACACTTTACAAAGATTTTTTTATTAATAATATATTCATTAAGGGACAAAATTCAATAAATCTTATTAGTGAAATGGTATTAATAGAGTTTAAAAAAAGCATCATTGTTAACTTTGCACTGTTTTCATTTATTTTTTATAAAAACATGAAACCAACATTTTTAGTAACATATCACAATTTGATTGATCAAGCTAAAAACATTTTGAGTAATATTCCTAATTTAACTAGCATCGACATATCTGAAAATAATAGCATTGATCAAGAAAACCAAATGAATAAAAAATTAACATCTTTGCCACATTGAGAAATTGCCCAAGCGTTTGAGTTAGTTGATTTTAAAGATGCGGTTAACATTAGTAAAAGTCGTTTTGTAGCTTATAAAAACGAAGGATCAGCATTAATTAGGGCATTAATTAACTATTTAATTGATCAAGCAATTAATAACGGTTATCAAGAATGAACCCCCCCTTATATAGTTAATAATGAAGCTATATTTGGTACCGGACATTTACCAAAATTTGAAACCGATTTATTTAAAATAAACCATGATTTTGATAAAACTGAAACACCAGAAGCTAATCAATCAACTCGTAATTTTTACTTAATTCCCACCGGAGAAGTGCCTTTAACAAGTATGTTGTCAAATAAAGTTTTATTAGAAGATGAATTACCCATTAAATATTGTGCTTATACACCTTGTTTTAGAAGCGAAGCGGGTAGTTACGGCCGAGATACCAGAGGACTTATTAGATTACATCAATTTCATAAAGTTGAACTAGTCAACTTTGCCACGCCGGAACAAGCAGAACAAGCTCTACAAAACATGAAACATGATGTTACCCAAATTTTAGAAGATTTACAATTACCTTATCGAATTATATTATTAGGTACGCAAGAGTTAGGTTTTAGTGCAGCAAAAACGTATGATGTTGAAGTATGAACACCTGCTGAAAAAAGATACATTGAAATATCATCAGTGAGTTGATGTACTGATTTTCAGTCGCGTCGATTAAACATTAAATATAAACCTAACAAAGGTCATAAAAGCCAATTAGTTCATACTTTAAATGGTTCTGGTCTAGCCATTGATCGCTTATTTGCATTAATATTAGAAAATTATTACGACAGTGAACAAGAGGTTATTAATATACCTACCCAATTACAACCCTATTTTAATCACCAAACCATGATTAAAAAACCAATTCTTAAAAAAAATAAATAAAAACAACAAAACTTTCAATAAAATGAAAATTTAAGTTAATATTGTTTATAAAGAACTTTATTATCAAATTAAAGTTTAGTCTTATGGAGATTTTTTATATGAGCAATTATCTTTCTTTCTATCGTAAATATCGGCCATCAACGTTTTCACAAGTGATTGAACAACAAAACATTGTCCAAGTGTTAGAAACATCAGTTGCACAAAAACAAATCAATCATGCTTATTTATTTGTAGGTGAAAAAGGCACTGGCAAAACAAGCGTAGCACGGATTTTTGCCAAAGCCGTCAATTGTTTAGATATTTGAAATCAAGCCCAAATGATACCGTGCAATAAATGTGAAATCTGTATTGCCATTAATAATCATAATATTCTTGATATTGTTGAAATTGATGCTGCTTCTTATAACGGCGTTGATGATATTCGTTCATTAATTAATAATTCCATTGCGTTACCTTTAATCACCACTTATAAAGTGTTTATTATTGATGAAGCTCATATGTTAACCACATTTGCTTTTAATGCACTATTAAAAACTTTAGAAGAACCTCCGAAGCATTTAATTTTTATTTTAGCCACGACTAAACCAGAAAAAATTCCATTAACCATTTTTTCACGTTGTCAGCAATTTACTTTTAAAAAAATTAACACACCAGCCATCATTACGACATTACAAAATATTTGTACCAAAGAAAATATCCTTTATAGTGATCAAGCCCTTGCACAAATTGCTCATTGTGCTGATGGATCATTACGTGATGCATTAAGTATGCTTGAACAAACCGCCATTTTAAGTAAAAATAATATTACATTACAAAACGTATTAGATCAATTTGCTTTATTATCAAATGTTGCAAAAATTAATTTTTTAGCATCATTATCAAAACATAAATTAGCTGATATCTTACATGAGATTAATATTTTTTATGAACGAGGCATTAACATTGTGCAACTAACGCATGAATTAATAATTATGTTAAAAGATATTTTATTTATTAAAAAAACTGCCGATGTAACATTATCAACCATCTTAACAACAGCTGATATTGATAACATTAACATTAATGGTCATCAAGCCATGACCATGATTGATTTATTACTAATCTTAAATGAAAAATTAAAAACAACCAAAAATTCACGTATCTTTTTTGAACTATATATGTTTAAAATTGTGGAAATTTTACAACAACCATCGCCAATAGCAGCAAATAATGCACAACCAGCTATTAATTATTGCCAACAAACTCAACCTGAGCAATTATTTGATGATCTACTACAAACAAGCTTTATTAAAGAAGAAGTCCAACCATCAATTAGTGATCACCAATCAATCGCAATTGATAATGATGAACCGGCATTGAATGAAACATTAATAACGCCACCGTTACAACAATATGACGAATTAAATTATGAAGCAGCATTTTTTAATAATCAATCAACACCACCAATAACAAAAATTGACGAATCATTAACAGAAGATTTTGATTTATTTGATATAGATCAACCAGCCGTGTTACATTCTACCCCAAATGAGCAACTAGAGATTAATGACAATATATCAACAAACAGTATGACCTCATCATTTATCAGATATGACAACGACCTGATTCAAATTAATCAATTTGATAATGGAAAACCATTTCCAATTGTATTTGAACCTAGTAAACGAGACATTATTAATGTCATTCTCCAATCAACCATTAAACATAAAGAAACCATGATGCAACTAATTACATCATTACAAACATTTTTAGAAAATACGCAATATTTATTTATTAAACATTTACTAACTAACGTTAACGTTGGGGCGGCTTGTGATGAAGCGATTATTTTAACTTTTCCAACTGTAACCTGAAATGAATTAAAAACTTATCATGATATCAATCAAGATGCTTTATTAAGATGGGCATTTAAAACTGAGGTCATTGTGTATTGTTTATGAGAAACTGATTGATTCAATTATCGTAATGATTTTTATAAACTAAAACAATCTAATAAATTGCCCGAACCATTTAATATCACTAATAATTATCGTAACCGTTAACAAATGATGTTCATTACTTTTGAAGGTATCGATCAATCAGGTAAAACGTCGTGTGTTAAATTATTATATGAAAAAATGTTATCAGCCAACTATGCAGTTTGCTGAACCAGAGAACCAGGTGGTGATCCTTTTGGTGAAGACATTAGAAATTTAGTATTAACGGCTAAACAAAAACAAACCCACATCAATCCGTGAGCGGATACATTATTATTTATTGCGGCTCGCAAACAACATGTCGAACATGTTATTTTGCCAGCCTTACAAAACCATCAAATTGTCTTATGTGAACGGTTTATTGATTCAACCATTGCTTATCAAAGTTATGGGTTGGGTATAGATGCCACGAGCATTACCAACATCCATCAATTAATTAATATTACATTACAACCCACATTAACCTTCTTAATTGTGACTGATTTAGACATTAATTTTCAACGCATTAAAGATATTAATATTTATCAAAAACATCGCTTTGAACATTATAATAAAACTTTTTTTAAAAAAGTTTTACATGGTTATCTAGCGCTAGCGAAAGCAAACCCAGAACGAATTATAATTATGTATAATAATCAATCAACCGTGACGGAATTAGTTAATAAAATTTATGAAATGATTTGTCATAAATTAACCCAATAAACTATGTCAATCTATCATGGTCATCAATTTCAATTTGTTTGAACATTTTTAAATAATTTAGTAGTTACCAAACAAATCGCCCATGCATTTTTGTTAGTAGGTGATAATAATTTATCACTAAACTTTTTTAGTAACATGCTTATTAAAAAAATTGTGTGTAGTAATCAAACGTCACCATTAACTGATCAATGCCCTTGTGCGACTTGTACATCCATTGATAAACAAAGCTATTTTAATTTAAAAGTATTAAATCAAGATCATACATTAATTACTAAAAATCAAATTGATCAATTATGTGATTGATTTAATACTTCATCATTATTAAGTGGTATTTATCAATCGAAAATTGGTTGATTACACCACATTGAAGATGTGCATGATATTGCGGCGGCAACATTATTAAAAACTTTAGAAGAACCAAGTCAGCACAAGTTTTTTATTTTAACAAGCAAACATCTCAATCAACTAGCTCCCACCATCGTGTCACGATGTCAAATCATCTTTATTCCGTCATTAACAAAACAAACTATTTATGAACAAATCATGCTTAAAAAGCAATATTATCCAGTTGATATTAAATTATTAGTAAATGTTACTAATGACATTAATGAAATTTGTCAATGATTACATAATGATCAGTTTCATAACTTGAAAAAAACAGCGTTTGAATCTTTACAATGATTAGTTGAAGCGCAACAAGATAAACTTTATTGATTATTTGAAGCTTTTACATGATATAAAACTGAGCAAATTATTACATGATTTATCATTGTCGGATCAATTGTTAAAGCATTGTTATGAAATAATTTTAAAATCATCTTTAAAAATGATTTTAAACAATATTATGAAGTTATTAAAAACTTAAACAATAAAGCGCACATGTTAGGATTAATTTACGACATGATTGATTTGTTAGCCTGAAAAGTAAATTTTAATAAAGATTTAATTATCGAAAGATATCAATATTTAGCTTGACAGTTGGTTAATTAATGTATGAAAATTCTCAATCAATTTTTATTTCATAACAAATTAATCTTATTAAATCAAGATACTCAGATGTTTAATTACTCAATTGAAAGCATTTTAATTGCCAACTTTACGACACTTAATAGTAAAATTAAAAAAGTGATTGATTTAGGGACTAATAATGGTATTATTCCGATTTTATTATCACAAAGAAAACCAACGTTACAAATTATGGCAGTTGACATTGAACCATCAGCAGTAATCTTAGCGCAAGAAAATATTGCTATTAATGGCTTAACAAACGTGACAATTGTGCATGATTGTATTAAAAATTTATCACCTACCTATCGTAATTTTGATTTAATTATTTGTAATCCACCATTTTTTAAAATAAATACATTTAAATTGAGTAACAACGATTTAATCAATGTTGCTCGATTTGAACAAAAAATTAATTTAACAGAAATTATCCACGCCGCGAGTTTATTAGCCCATGATCAAAGTTATTTTACTTTAGTATTTGTAGCTGATCGATTAGATGAATTAATGTTTATCTTACAAAACTTTAAATTTACTGTCAAAAGAATGCAATTTATTTATCCAACGCAATTTAAAAATGCCAAAATGGTCTTAATTGAATCAGTTTATCATGGTAAATCTAAAGTTATTATTGCACCGCCAATCTATATTAATGACCACGCAGAATATTCATTAGCAATTAAAAACATTTTTACCCCTTTAAAATAACCTATGCATGAGTAATCGTTTACATAATTTATCAAAAACTGACCAATATCTAGTTGCTGTTTCAGGAGGATCTGATAGCATATTTTTATTACATCAATTAATTAATTTGCAATTTACAAACTTAATTGTTTGTCATGTTAATTTTTTTATTCCTAATTATCAAGCATTTAAAAATTTAGTGATACAACATGCATCAGCACAAAAATTAATTTTTGAATCAATTGATTGTCAGATTGATACAAACATTAATAAAGAACACTACATGAGAGTATTTTTATTAAACTATTTAGCAACTATCAGTAAAAAATATATGAATGTTAAAGCTTGTTTTTTAGGTCATAACTTACATGATAAATTAGAAACTTTTTTAATGCAAAAGCAAAAGCAAAGTTATGTCAATTATTATGGTTTACCATGAAAAATAACATTAAATAACATTATTATGTATAGACCCTTTTTACATGTCCATAAACAAACCATCCTTAAATTTCTTCAAACTCATCATCTTCAATATTTACATGATTGTACTAATGATGATCATCAATTATTAAGAAATAACATCCGCAAAAATATTGTGCAACCAGCAAACCAAATCCAAATCAAAACTTGTCTAGTCCAAATTAGACTTGCAAACCAACATTTAATCAGCATCAATCAACAACTTAAAAAGTGAATCCCAAGCATTATTATTTTTCCAAATTTATTATTAATTGATTGCTGAAAATTACTTAATTATGAATTACAAATTAGAATTATTTATATTTTTTTAATTAATATGGATGATCAAATTGTTTTAAATAAAAAGAAATCAATTGTTAAAGAAATCCACAAACAACTTAATGGCACTTTAAAACATCATTTATTAATTAATATTAATCATCAATGAACATTAGTTAAAAGATTTAATGTTTGTTTTTTAAAAAAATCTAATATTTATTAGAGACAGCTTTGATTTAAACTGAAATAAATCAAATTATAATATTAATCTAGCAGTTTCTATTAAATGTATTTCAAACTGATTGAATTTATTTATGCTAAAGCTGCTTTTGCTTTGTTGAATGCTAAATCTGCTGTTGTTTTATCATCAGTTGCTTTTTTTAATGCTAAATCTGCTGTTGTTTTATCATCAGTTGCTTTGTTGAATGTTAAATCTGCAAACATTTTTATATTTGATTCATTATCTAATTGCAACTGTAATGTATTAACAAAATCTTCTAATGAATTTAAAGAAGGGTTTTGTTTAATAGTTTTAAAATAATCATCTTTAAAGATGATCTTTTTATTAGATGAGGTTGATAATTTGGTTTTTGATTTTTTTAATAACAAATTAAAATCACTGTTGATATTTTTTAATGTTAATTTGAAATCAGCAATTGCTAAATCTGCTTTTGTTTTATCAATAAATGTTTGATTGAATGCTGCATCTGCTTTTGTTTTATCAATAAATGTTTGATTGAATACTGAATCTGCTTGATATTTGTCGTCAGTTGTTTGTTTGAATACTGCATCTGCTTTTGTTTTATCAGCGGTTGCTTTTTGGAGTTCTTCTTCTTTATCAATACCTCAACAATCTTTTGCTGAAATACAAGTAACAGTTGACGGAATTGCAATTAAACTAAATAAAATTACTTTATTTAAATTTGTAAATTTAAATAATTTTTTCATAAAAATAACTTCCTTTACATAAGTTATTTTTATTTTATATATATATATATAAAAAGTCAAGTTTAGATGATAATTTTTAATTTTTATTATTTGGATGAATTAAAAAATATAAATTAAAGTTTCGATTGATATGATTTTTTTCATATGTTAATTTGTTGATTAGTAAATATTTTTTGCTGTTAAAACATCCTAATTGAAAATCATGCAATCATGTGCTTTGTTTAAGGTAAATAAAAATAGAGTTAAAGAAAAATTTAAATAATTAAAATATGAACATTGAAAAAGAAAAATCAAAAGAAGAAAAAACTTTTTTATTTTCTTTTAAGAAATCTTTTGAATTATAAATTTCTTGAGCTACTAAAATATAATAACCTTCTTTTTGTAAAATATTATTGACTATTGATTCTGTTAAATCTATGCCTAACGTAACAACCAACATAGCATCAACATCTAAATCTTTTACATTTTCTAAATTTTGTTTATATCTTTCTTTTAATGTTCTTTTAACACTAACACCGATATTTTGTAATTTATATTTAACTATAAAATCGTATTCTACAGATGATATTTTTGAATCTCATGACTGATTGATTATTTCAATATCTTGAAAAGATAAAAATTTTTCTTTAACTCTATTTTCATAATTTTTTCCTGCAGTGGTTTTAATTGATTGATTAACGTTTTCACTAATAATTAAATTGAAAATACAGGCACTATTTAAACTACTATTTAATAAAAGAGTATTAATTTTTTGATTAATTTTTCATAATTCATTATTTGATGTATTTAAAATAAAATTGGTATTTTTATTTTCAAATCTAATAATCATATCAACAACTAATGCAAAAATTACTCTAAAACTATATGGATATTCTAAAGAACTAATATCATATTCTAAACTGAGAGAGTCGAAGATGTTTTTAATTTTTAATACAACTCTTGAATTTGTAAAAGCTTTAATTTCTTCTCATAAAAGATCCTTTAACTGAATCAACGATATGGCAAAATCAAGAAAATCAATAAATTGATTATTTTTATTGTTAACTAATAACAATTCAATTATATTATTATTAAAAAATGGCGTAAGAATGTTAATTCATGAATTATTATTTGAAATAATATTTTTATTTCGTTCTATTAATATTTGTAATTCAAATAATTTTACATGTTTTAGCTTTTGCTGAATTAAACATTTTAAAATTCTATAAAATAAAATGTTTTCATCTCAAATTTTTGTTTCTAAATCATTAATATTCACGAACTGGGTTGTTGTTTTTTGCTGTTAAAATTTCATATATTTTAGTGGCAATTTGTTCAACCACAAATATAGCAACAGAATTACCAAATTGTTTATATGCTTGATTGTCACTAACGATAATTTTAAAATTATCTGGAAATCCTTGCAATCGAGCACATTCTCGTGGCGTTAATTTTCGAGGATTATGATTTTTTTGATCAATTAATATTTCTGAACCGTCTTTATAATATCTTGATGACAATGTGCTTGTATATTCAGCATTTTCATTAAATAAAGAATATCCAAATCCATTGCCTTTTATTTTATTTCTAATTTTTCTTGCTTGGTGGCTTTCTCAAAGTTTGGTTGAAATTGTATATTTTTCATTAACATCTTTTTCTAATATATTTGCTAATTTTACTTGCAAATTTAATGAATTAGGAAAATCAAAATAAATGGAATTATCTAAAAAACCAACTATATATATTCTTTCTCTATTTTGCGGTAATCCAAAATTACGAGCATTTAAAACTTTATAATAAATTTTATATCCTAAATTTATTAATTCATGTTTTATAGTTTCAAATGTTTTTCCTTTATTATGATTTACCAATCCCTTAACATTTTCTAATAAAAATGTTTTTGGTTTATGAAATTTTAATATTCTAATTATTTCAAAAAATAAATTACCTCGTTCATCATTAAAACCTTCTCTTTTGCCTGCTATAGAAAATGCTTGACATGGAAATCCCGCTAATAATAAATCATGGTTTGGTATTGCTGTTGCAGATATTGTTGTTATATCTCCAGCGGGTTTTTCATTAAAATTTTCAAAATATGTTTGTGCGGCATATTTATCTATCTCACTGCTAAACACACATTTCATGTGTAATTTTCTAAATGGTAAACTTAACCCACCAATACCAGCAAATAAATCTATAAAGCTTATTTTTGTTGTCATGATATATTTGTTTCGTAATTAAAACATGTTCATTTTATTTTATATTAAAAAAATAATTATTACAATATTCTAAAATTTATTACTCCTGATGTATTAGTTGGTAAAATTATTTCTAAATCTCTTAAAACCGATAATGATTTGTTTAAAAAATTTATTAATTTCTATTAATGTTAAAACATAAATAAATAAAAAATAAAATCATAAATTTGATAAAAAGTGGTTCCGGAATCAGTTCTCATTAGGCAATGACTTTAAAATAAGGATAAATTATTAATATTTGAAATTTAAAAGTTAAAAAAGATTTATCAATTAAATTATTTATCATTCTTACACATATATAAGGAATGTTAACTTTTGTTCTTAAAATTTTTTGCAATCGGATATTTTTGTTGGCTTTATTAATTTATTATTATTTTATAATATTTGTTAAAGTAAAGAATGGTTATATTTATTTATGTTTTAACATAAATTTAAATTACTTAACAAAATAAAATTTTAATTACTATTTCGCTGTTTTAACGGAGCGCTGTTGTCTGGTTCTTGACGAGTTTTTTTATTAAAAGCATCATCAATTTTATTTCATATTTTATTTGTCATTTCATCATTAAAAACAATAATTTCTGCATATTTGTTTTTTACATTATCATAAATTCTTTTACCAGCATTTTCTTGTGTTATATTCATTTGGTATTTCTGGAAAAATTCTGGAAGAATTATGATTACTAAACCAGATCTTTTATTAATTTTACCATCTATAAGAGATGAATAAATTTCTCGATCAACATATCTTCTATGATGTGTATTAAGTCCTAATAATACTAATGTAACTGTAGTGTCTTTTAAATATTCATCTCTTATTTTTATAATAATTTGTTTATAAGATAAAGATTCATCAATATCATAAGCATCAACAGAACCATCAATGAAAAAATTGTTGTTGTTGTTTTTAACAAGTAATTCATCTTTATATTTTTGGTCATCATCATGAAAATATGAAATAAATATTTTATGTTTTGTCATAATTATTTTTACCTTTCGATTTATTTTTTTTAAATAATATCTAACAAGATTATATAGTGTATATTTAAATTGTTTTATGTTTTGTATCGGAGGGAAGATTTAAACATTCTGTTAGATCTTCATGTGTTCAATTTAACAACGCTATAAGAGAAATTAAATGTAAATATTTTTTTTCAATTAATTCTTTTCTTAAATCATCAATTAATTTTCAAAACAAATTTTTTTGATCTTCAGTAAGTTCATCTTCATCAATATAATATTTAAATTATTTTGTTTTATTTGTTTAAATTCTCTTGTTTTTATTAAAATTGGTCTAATTTTTAAATTTATTATTTTTAAAATTAATTCAGTTATTAATATCGGAGCTTCATCTTCTATGAGTAAATTTTTACTTTTATTAAATATGTTTAGTAAACTTGTTGTTGCTTCTGACACTAAACCTTTTGATTTATTAGCAAGTACACTTGTTACGAGTAGTATAAAAAATTTTCATGCAATTTTGGTATTTTTTTTGTTTACACCCGTTTCAAACGTAAAAAATTTTAATGATATTTTTACAGTAATTGGTATAGTTTTAAAATATTCTTGAATTTTTTTATTTAATCCAATTTTATTTATTATTTTTTGTTCTTCTAACAATTTTGTTATTATTTTTTTAAAGTTTCGATGTTTTTTACTACATTTCTTTATCACATAATATGGAGCAATACATATAATTGCTATAACATCGATTATCAAGCAGAGTTTTTCCAAAACAAGACCCTTAATGTAGGTTTACCATTTTATCTTAAATAATTTAATCTTTTTGATAATGTTCAATGATTGTATAAAAATCAGACATGATTAATTAATATTATAATAAAATATTCACTAATATCAAGTATTTCATTTAGCTACCTAATCATGTTTAATAACTAATGTAAAATTAGACATAAAGGTATTCACAATATTATTTCTTTTAAACAACATCATTATATTTAATGATTACTTTCAAATTATATAATAACGGTTTATAATTTGTTTAAGTTAAATAAAAATAGAGTTTTTGTACACTTTAAAAAGATTATTGTTTTTTTAATTTCATCACAACAACTAATATAGTAACTAAATTTAAAAATGCCAATGCAACAGATGTACCAATTAGAAATTTTATTGCAAAATCAGCATTTAATAATTCTTTTTTAATATTTGGTAAGTTTTTTTCTAAATCAGCTTGTTTTAAACCTAAATAGATTTGTGCAATAGCTTTTTCAGTAACAACTATTTTTAAAGCTTTTAATATTCCTTTTAAATTCGGATTAATAATTTTATCTAAAGTTGCATTTTCTATTAGAACTAAATTTGGTAATAATTTTGTTATTATTGATTCAATTGTTGTTTCATCTGATTTTTTTAAACTTTTCAGAGATGTTTTAAATTCATCAACTTGTGCTTTAGTAAATAGTTTATAATCATCTGAGTTAATTGCTACATCAATTTCTTCATCAGAGATTGCTACTAATATTTCAGCTAATGTTTTTATAGGAGAGGGTTTTACATCTGCTGAAACTAAAGGTAACGCTAACACTGGTACAATTGCAAGCATCGGTGAGAATTTTTTCAATAATTTTTTCATAAAAATAACTTCCTTTTATAAGTTATTTTTATTTTATATATATATATATAAAAAAAGTCAAGTTTTGATGATATTTTATAACTTTTATTATTTGGATGCATTAGAAAATATAAATTAAAATTTCGATGGATATGGTTTTTTTATTAAAATTGACTATGATGCGGTTAATATGTTAATTTGTTAATCTAGCAGGAAATAATCTAATTTGTGTTTCAGTAAAGATGTTTTATTAGTAAAACATTCAAATAGCAAATCATGAAATAATTTGATTGGTTGATAAATAAATATTGAATTTTATATTATTGTTTACGTTTGTTAATGATGATAGTTAATGCGGTAATTAAAGTAATGATTGATGTTACAGGAATAGTTGTTGCTAATATTAGTGTCTTATGTTTATTTCATCAATTTGGTTTTACATATGCAGTTAAATCAACATTATACATGTTAGTTTGATTCTTAAACATAATAGCTAATACTTTTGTTTTATCAATCGTGGTCTGTTTAATTGATGTGTAGTTTGTGATTGATTTTTTCCCATTCATTGTATATAAAATTTTAACAGTTTCATCTTTTGGAATTATGTAATTTGAGAATGATTTAAATTTTGAACATCAGGTTGTTTTAAATCAAAAACTGATTTATTTGTTGAATTGTTATTTGAAATTAAAGCAAATGTAACAATTGGCGTAATTGCTACAATTGGTATATATATATATATTTAAATAATGTTTTCATAAAAAATCTAATTTTTAAAGAAGATATAATAATATTATTATTATATCTTAAATAATTTAATTTTCGTGATAATGTTCAAATGCATCAATAATATCATGCATTTTGCCTTCCATAATGATATCTAATTGTTGTCATGATTGATTTAAACGATGATCAGTGATGCGGTTTTGTTGATAATTATAAGTTCTGATTTTATCAGACCGATCACCATCACCCACTTTTGCTTTACGCGTATCATTATATAATGATTTATTTTTATCAATTTGTAATTGATAAAGTTTACTTTTTAATAATTGTAAGGCTTTGTCTTTGTTATCATGTTGACTGCGACCATCTTGACAAGTAACAACAAGATTAGTGGGCAGGTGGACAATTCTAATGGCTGAATCAGTTGTATTAACATGTTGACCCCCTGCCCCTTGTGATCGAAACGTATCAATACGCATGTCTGATAATTTTATATCAGGTGTTTCATTAATGGGGGGTTCTTTTAAAATAACTACCGTAGCAATGGAAGTATGAATCCGTCCATTAGCTTCGGTTTTAGGGACACGTTGTACGCGATGGGCACCCGATTCATGTTGTAATTTTTGATAAGCATCTTTACCTTTAATAATACAAGAAATTAACCCAAAACCACCTTCAGCGACATCTTGTAACTCTAATAATTCCACGGTTCATTTTTGACTTTCAGCATAACGACTATACATGCGATATAAATCAGCTACAAAATAATTAGCTTCAGAACCACCTACGCCACCTCTAATTTCAATAATCACTGATTTAGTGATATCAATGTCCGGAGTTTTAATTAAATCAATTAAATCTGATTCAAATTGATCAATTTCCGCTTGCAAATCGATTAGTTCTTGAGCAACAACTTCTTTTCAAATAAAATCATCTTTTAATAGTCGTAATTCATCATAAATAGTTTGTGATTTGAGTAATTTACTATATAACTTAGCAATCTCTTGTAAAGAAGCGGCTTGGGTTTGCATATCTAATAATGATTTAATGGGTTGATGTTCATAATCAAACGCATACATTTGTTTTTCTAACATTAATCATGTTTGATGAGCGGTTTCAATTTTAATTAATAATGGTTTAGGAATCATATTAGTTGTAATAATTAATCAAACAGATTCATGTTGATTGATGTTTGAAACATAAAGCGGACATGATTAAATAAGAAATTATAATATTGACGATCAAATTCATCAATGCGTTTAATGAAGACTAAATTAACTACTTGGAAAAAAGGATATTTTTTATGGTTAATTTTTTGTTGAAAATATAAATATTGTAAATTAAAATTGACATGGGCTAGTTTTAATTTATTAATTTTGGTTTGTAATGATGATTTAGCGGTTAATAAAAATTGGGCATATTGGTTTTGCAAATTAACTTGTAACGGATGTAAATAAAAAATAGATTTTTCAGGCAATGCTGCCACAACGTCAGCCATTTCATCAAGTAACATTTGATAAAAAATAATTTTTTTATCAATTAAATATTTTTCAAATTGAATATATAATAATGTTCACGTTTTATCATTATCTTTTTTTTCAAAATTAAATATCCCTAATGATTTTTGAAGTTCATTAATGTATAAGAATTCAATTTTTTCTTTTAAATTTAAAAAATATTCTGCAAACATAGTTTCTAAATGAGTAATTTTATTGATTAAACGTTCATTAAAATCACCAATAATTTGATGTAAATAAGGATCAATCGTTAAGTTTTCTTCAGGATACTTAAATTCTCTAATTTTTAATTTGATAAATCATCATCATTTAGTTAAAAATGGAGCATCAAGATAATGTTTAGTAACTAATGTAATAAACTCATTAATATTTTTTCAGGAAGCTACTATAAAGCCGGCGGCTTTATCGTGACCCCCACCTTGATATTTTTGAGCTAATTCATTAACGTTAAGATGATTTGATCTTAAACTAACTTTAATAACAAATGATTTACGTTCCTTAACGGAAGTTGAACTTTCTGTAAACCACGCCACTAATTTATAACTTTTAGCTTGCGCTAATTCTTCCATAATACTGGTCACATAACCTTCTTTGATTTGATATTTAATTTTAGTGCGTTCAGTAATCCGTACATAAGCAAACGCAGTTTGACCAGCGATCATATTCATTAAATAACGTTTTAACTTTCAAAACATGGGATCTAAGAGATGTTGATACATGTTATCGTATAAATTTTCAAGCGGAATGTTATGTTGCTCAGTAAGTTGTTTTAAAATATGAAATGATTGATGATCAGTTCTAAATAAAAATCGTTGCGTATCGCTGATCATACCGCTAATTAATCATTTCACAATTGATTCATTGATTAATTGTTGCGCGTCTAATAATAATTGCGCCACAATTTGCGCACATGAGCCGATTTGGTCATTGATCAAATTAATGGTACCGTATGTTAATTGCTGAGGATGATGATCAATGACCACAATCGATGTAGCATCAGTTAATGATCCACAAACTCGCGCTTCATTAGCACAATCAACTACAATGACTAAATAATTATCTCACGTGGGTGGTATAAATTGTTCAGTTAATGTTGAAAATAAAGGTTGTATAATATTTGTTTCATTACACGGCGTAACAACAACTTTAGTTGGATAATTAAGTTCAATTCATGCTCTTAAAGCGTGTTGACTACCATAGGCATCATGATCAGGCGATTTATGATGTAAAATGGCAATGTTGTCAAATTTTTGAATTTCTAACAAGACTAAATTAGTAATTGATTGGACAGTAATTTCAGTTTTTAATTTCATAGATTGATTAATAATCTTTTAATTGGTTTTAATTAATTTAGATAATATTCACAGAATCATCAAGCGTTTTTTTGGTTTTTTTTATAACAATTTTTTTAGTAATAGAGGGTTTTTCAGTAATTGGTTTTTTTATAACAACTTTTTTAACAACAGGTTTGGTAAGTATTGTTTTTTCAGTAATAGAGGTTTCATCAAGTTGAGAGGTTGTTGATGCAGGCTCAACAAAATCTGTCGGTGCATCTTTTTGTAATTTTTGTTGCATGGTTATTTGTGTTTTCATTAATTGTAATTGATCAGCTTTTTCAATGCGGGTGTTAAATCTTTCAACTTTTCCTTTTTGAATATGACCTTGTTGTTTACCAATATAAAATGGGTGACAATGTGAACAAATATCAATTCTAATATCTTGATTATTTAACGTTGACATGGTTGAAAAAGTAAACATACAAAACGTGCAAGTGATGTTAACATTATAATTTTTTGGATAACGTTCTTTTTTAGCCATCATACACAACCTTTTAATATATCAAAAATATTAAATTATGTTATATTATACATTATTTAAGGGGTCTTAGATATTAAAAAATTTATATATAATTAATTTGTGAATAAATTATGAAGTTTATTAATAGGGGGGGTGTTGAGTTTATTTGTTACAAGTTGTGATAATAAATTGAATGGTCAGTTAAATGAACAAATATTAATACCGTTTTTAAATTATTATATGAGTAAGCCGGCAGGCGGATTTGCAAAACCTTTTAAAGATTTACAAGATGAAATTGTTAAAAAAATGAAAGCGTATCAAATGATCATCATTGATAACATGAATCAACAAATATTATGAAATAATATTGAAAATTATGATGATATTAAAGAATTTTTAACAATTCGTTTATATAAAATACAAGAGCAAGAAGATATCGTAGCTAATGAAACAAGCGATTGAAACAATAATAATTCTTGAAATTTAAAAATCATCATCAAATGTTCGACTTGAGACGAAGACAAACAACCCTTTGTAAAAAATGTTGAATATCGATTATCGGCTTTGCATGTTACCGCCGGCGCTGAGTTTAACAAATCATCATTACTTAAATCATTACAAAACACCAAACTTCATATTTTGCCAATTGATTATCATGTCAAACATCACACCTTAACTTTTGATGATCAATCAATTATTAAAATCCATAACAAAACTATCGGAACTAATCAAACATATTGAAATCCAAATGAAGTGGTTGTCAATCCTAAAAAACAAACCCTGAAACCATTGATTAACAATCAAAATAAATCATCACCTTTATCATCATTAAATCAAACCAAAACTCATTTAAAAAGTACTGATAAGTATATTGCAATTAATAATATTAACTATGCTTATTATAAAAATACCGATAATTTATATGTTATTAAAAACCACTTTATCAATCAAGAAATGCAAGTAGGAGCAACTGAACCGTCATTAACATCGATCATTAACATTAATAGCAAAGCATATTTTGAATATAAATCTACCGTAGGCGATATATATTTATTAAATCTTTCGATTATGAAAGCTGATTATGATGATTTGCATTGAAAAACACGCATTACCATTAATAACACTGAATATTTTATTATTTCAAAGCGAGACCATTATTACATTTTAAACATGTTAACCATGGAATTAACACACATAGGAAAAGATCAACCATCCTCAGATTCGATCATTACTATTAATGGTAAAACATATTTTTATTACTTATATAAAGATAATTATTACATTGTAAATGATATAGACATGGATGAAATAAACGTAGGAAGCACTAAACCTACTGCAACAACCAATATTGAAGCTTTTAACAATGACCAACTCAACATCTCTCCATCAGCCACCAACATTAAAAAATCAATTAATCAACATATTTTCCAAACCACAAAAATTTATAATATAACGCCATATAATTTAAAAAATGAACAACAAACAGCTACACAAAAATTTATAATGTTACAGCATAAAAACGAACAAATACTTTGTACTTTAGATTTTAAAACGCAAGTAAATATTACTGGTTATACAAAAGCAGTATTAACACAACATGGTGAACATAATTTTCTTGCAATAACCATCAACAATCAAACAACTCTTTATACTTTAGATTTAACCAAGCAATTATTAATCAAAGCTGATTTTCAATTTAATTATAACAACTCCAATAAAATAATTTTTATGCAAAATAATAAACTTTATCATGAAACATTACAACCAATCATGTTTGACAATGATCAAGATAAGCAAATGTTACAACTAATAATTGACAATATAACTCACATAAACTTTGCATATCAAAGTTTTAGTGATGTAACAGCAACCGATGCTGATTATTTTTGAATAACTGGTCTTAATGAAACATATTTAATCAATAAACACTGAACCAAAATTTATAAATTTCATAGCAAACCAATCATTAAAATAAAAAAATTCCAAGATACTTTTTATATCAAAGCATTTGATACATGATCACCGTTCATGTTTAACAAAAACTACGAAAGCCAATTTAATTTAAAAAACAATTTATTAAACAACACTCATCGTTTTAATTTAATCAATCATAATAATTATTTAACATATGAGAGCATCAACGTGTCTAACAAAATTGCTACAACCATAATTAATCCGATCACATTTGATGCATGATCAATGGATGGATGTGATAATATACAAACATATGATGTTAAAAATATCACATATTGAACATTTACAAAAGACTCAAAAACATGACTCGTTACTAGCGTCAACTTGTCAAATCCAATCAATATTGATGATCATCAATTAATAAAACTCTTTACAATTAATAACCAGCAATTGTTTAACATAACCAATCAAACATCTAACAAAAGCTTCCTTTATACTTTAGATTTAAAAAATAAGCTTGAAATTACCGCATTTTCACGACATGAAGTATTCAATATTAATGACATGAATGTAATATTATACAAACATCAAACCAAAGATAAATATTTACTATTTGATGAGTCATTAAAGACATATGCATATCAACAAGAAAGCGATCATTTATATAGCATAACTGATGATCAACACAAAATTTATTATTTTAAAACTAATAACCCACCTTATAAATATAAGAGCTGATTAATTAATGATTACATATATGTACCAAACGCAAACCCACAACTATTTACATTTAAACATACCTTGACAGATCAAATAATTAATTATAATGATCAATGACAAATCGTCCAAGATATTGAAGTAGTTACAGATCATATTAAAACTGTCTTGATTAATCAGCATTATTGAACTGATGCAGACTGTAAACTTGTATATGACATAGCTAAACTTGATGTTAAATTAAAATATAAACATGAACTCATTACTAAAGACAACATTCAATACTGAACATCGTTACATATTAATGATTTACATGTTGAAATATGAAATACCACTGATCAAAAACTTATTGTAGCGTTTACATTGCAAGATATCAATGCGCAAGCATTAACCAAAGCAAATCTATTACCTTACTTAAGAAATATGTTTATTAAAAATCCTCACGCCAATAATGAATTAATTACTAAATCAGTCAACCATATATTTCGTCAACATAGTTTTCTTTACTTTAACACTACATCTCCACAACCATTAATTTCAAATAGCTTTGATGAAATTGATGAAAAAGCTTTCAAAGTTGACATTGATCAAACTCATTTAATTATCACCACTAACTCTCCAGCCAACAAACCAATGACAATTAAGTTTAGTTTGCAAGAACTTAAAGCCCAAGATTTTACAATTAATCGATTTAAATCAAACATATTACAAAAATTTAAAAAGATGCCTTCTGAAGAAGATATCGTGGCATTATTTAAAAGTAGTTATTTTAAGATAAATTTATGAAATAAGGAAGGTGAAGTATGAGAAATAAATAATATCAATGATTTAAAACAACCCTTAACAGAAGATATCATTAAGATTACAAAAACATTTCAGGGGCTAAACATCACAATTTTGCAAAAACAAACCGAATCTTTCACCATTAATCAATCCATGTTTGAAACAAAACATTTTGAACTGCTCCATTTTCAAGATATTATTAAAAAGAATAGTGCATCGATTTTTTTTGACTTATTACCAAAACAACCACCCGTCATGAAATCATGACGGGCAATACAAGAAGCATTATGATTTCACTTTAAAGCACAAAATTATCAATTCTTAAATTTTGATCAACAAAAAACAACTAACGAGCCGTATTATTATCAAGCAACGACATCTTTAACATCATTATTACCAAATGATAAAATTTTAAAGATTGATTTTGAAGGACGTGATCCTGAAGAAAACATTGCAATAGAATGACAACAGTTAGCTGACAAATATAAATCAGCTAATTATGATGCAATTGATATTACTGAAAAGTTAATCTTGCAATATTATACAATTGATCCCAATGATATTACTCGCATGAAATTAGAAAGTTTTGCAATACCCTTCACGTTATTATGACCAGCTCATTTTAATTACGAACATATTAAAAACAATATTACATTAAATGAAATTGTTAAAGCTGGCAAAATCAAAAGCAATGTGGAAAACATTATTATAGACCAAGTTAAAAATATTTTTTCATCACATCTTTATTGATATAAAAATGATCAGCAACAATATCAAATATCTTTTGGTACAAAAGGGAAGATTACCATCACAAATAATCAAGATGAAACAACGTTTACAATTACTGCTTTAAATATGCAATCATTTAATATTAAAACCACATGATTAATAAAAAAAATTGATCCATCCGAAATATGAGATTTCATGCATAAATATATTAGATTATTTTTGAGAAGTAATGATTACAAAACAAATCTTAATTTAAATTTTTTAAAAAAATTTATATTATTTATTATTAACAAAGAAAAAATTATATATTTAAATAAAACAACTCAACAATGAACAATCGGATGTGATGAAAATAAAATAATGGACGAAAATATTATAGCAATGTCAATGTGAATGCAAAAAGGGTTTTTCAATTGAAACTTGATTCAAATAGATAATGATAAAAAATGAATTGAATATAACATGAGTATAACAATTGGTGATAAAAATTTGTTATTAATGGATAGCATTAAACTTGATTATTATGATTTTGATGAACAAAACAAATTAATTACAAAACGTATAACACTTGGAAAAACTAATTTATGAAGTTTACAAAACTTGTTAATAGGAAAAACTAATTATCAACAAGGTAGTTATAGCAAATTTACACCATCAATTATTAAAGATGAAACAACCACATAATCTTAATGATTTTTGCCCAAACTACTTCATATCTATAAAATAATTATTTCATAAGTAAAAATTATAAAAATGCTATAATATATGTAATAGAAAATTATTTTTATTTTAAAGGGGTTGAAAAATAATGATAAAAGCAAAGACTTGAATAGGGCTAGAAAAATTAATGCAAGAAACAACTAATCCTTTATATAAAGACGCATATAAAAGACTTATAGAAAATCATAAAACGAACATGAATGATCCTGCATTTATAGCGTTAATGAAACGTTTAGCTGATTGTTAAATTAATTTATTGATAACTTTTAAATAATTAACATTTATTTGTTAAAAAGTATTATTTATGAAAAAATTAAAATTGTTATTTATTAACAAGCAACTGGATTTTAAATTATTTAATAAATTACTAGTTTCAAATCCTCTACTGACTATTAAAAATAAGATAAAAAAGACCGATGATAAAATTTTTGCAAAATATAACAATCGCGCGGGGAAGATTGATGTTGAAATTGTATTTGAAGAGATATTATTAGATGAAATATTTTATCAATATTTATGTAATTTAATATGATCATCTCACCAAAAAGTTGAAGAATTAAAAAGTGATGAAGGAATGTATGGAACATATGAGCAACATTACTCAGCGATAGAATCAACAGTACAGGGTTTATTTTTACAATGACAAAATGAAAAAAAATTAAACATTCTTAAAATTTGCGCTGATGTATTAGAAAATATTGCTCGTAATCATAAATTTCCCAACGGTAATAAACGCACTGCTTTAATATCAGTAATTGCTTTATTAAAATTTTTTGGACTATATTTAAAATACTCTGGTTTTGAAGATTATTTAAACACGTGAGAAGATATAATAACAGCAATAGTTGCTAACAAAAATTATAATACATTAATCATGTTGGAAAAGAATATCATGATATCTTTTACATACAAACGTTAATAATATTTTTGAATGTCAGCATGACAATGCTTGTCTAATAAATCTTGTACTATTTGCATTTCTTGTGCATTAAATGGTCGATATTTGCCGGTTGGTAAATCAGCTAACACAAACTCACCAATTGCTAATCGTTTTAAATTAATAATTTTATGATTGACGGTTGCTAACATTTTTCTAACTTGCCGATTACGTCCTTCACTAATGGTCATTAAAATCCGATTTGGTAATGATTGATTGATTACAATATCCACGGCCGAAACTAAATACTTGTCATCAATGACACAACCCTGTTTTAAATGTATCACATCTGTTGCGGTTAATGGATGTGATAAATCAACTTGATAAGTTTTGTGTCATTGATAACGAGGATGAGCAATCATATTAGCAAAATAACCATCATTAGTAATAAAAATTAATCCTTCAGTACCTCAATCTAATCGACCAATCGGAAATAAACGCGTATTAATCTTGATAAAATCCATAATAATCTTCCGTCCTGATAAGTCGTGACACGTGGTTAAACAAAACTTTGGTTTGTTAAAAACTAAATAAATAAGTTTTTTTGATGCTGCATACTGTCAAATAATATTGTTAATTAATACTTCATCATTAGCTTGATAATGATAAGTTGGATCCTGCATAACTGCTCCATTAATTTTAACTTGACCAGTCAAAATCAATTGTTCTGCTTTGCGTCTTGCAATATAACCGCTTTGCGCAATTAATTTGTGTAATCGACATGACATATTTTTAATTTTAATATAAAAATAAACAAATTAAAAAAGTTATAATTATAATCAAATGAAAAAACAAATTTGATCATTATTAAGTATAGTTTTTATAATACCAAGTGCAGTATCTTGCAATCATGATGGAACAAAAGTAATTGAAGGTTATGACAAAATTACAAAATATCCTGAAATTATTACATATATTAATAATAAATTACAAGGATTTTCAAAAATTATACAATTCATAAAAGCAAGCGCCCTAGAAAAATTACTTACAGCATTAGTAAAAGATCACAAAGCATTATTAGATAAATGAATTAATGAAAAAGATGAAACAACGAAAGCAAACGCCCTAGAAAAATTACTTACAGCATTAACACCTAAAACAAATGCTGCTAAAAAAGTATTATTAAATGAATGAATTGGCAAAACAGATGAAACAACAAAAGCAAACGCCCTAAAAGCATTACTTACAGCATTAACAACAGATCAAGATAAAAAAGTATTATTAAATGAATGAATTGATGAAAGAAAAACCACACTAAAAACATTACTTACAGCATTAACACCTGAAACAAATGCTGCTAAAAAAACATTATTAAAGGCATGAATTGACGCAAAAAATGAAACAACAAAAGCAAACGCCCTAGAAAAATTACTTACAGCATTAACGCCAAAAAATGAGATTTGATTTCAAAAAATTTTATTACAAAGTGATAAACAACAATTTTTTATAACTTATAATATTAATGGTTTAAAAATTCAATACACGTTTGATATTAAATATCTACAAGATGAAACAACGAAAGCAAGCGCACTAAAAGCATTACTTGCGGCATTAACAAAAGATAAAGAAGTATTAAAAACAGATAAAGAAGTATTAAAAACAGATAAAGAAGTATTAAAAACAGATAAAGAAGTATTAAAAACAGATAAAGA
>JAYUTB010000010.1:0-64769 GCA_043756005.1 Spiroplasmataceae bacterium
ACCAGATTAACTTAAATAAGTTTATTGATCTTTAAAAGAATCAATTATTATGTTATTATAACTATTTATTTTTGATCGCGTTAGGATTAAAAATATAACTGCAAAAAGTCATCAACCAAGAAATCAAGTAATTCAAAATAGAATTGACATGATTTTTTTTGATGTTGCTAAAGATGATAATATTTTTTCAAAACGTTCCTGTTTATAGTTTTCTTTTTCATCATTATTATCAATTTTGTCATGTAAATAAAGATTATAATCGGTTTCAATCTTTGATTGAAATTTAAATATTTTTATCAAAATAATTATTGATTTAATAAAGATTATAAATCCGGCAATTAACAATCCTATACCCGGTATCAATAAAAATATTGATATTACCGCACCAACTGCTACAAAAACTATACCAATTATATAAACAACAAATTCTATAATTCAAAACTTAATAAAATTTTTAAAATAGTCATTAACTTCGTCAATTCTGTTTAAAAAATAATTTTTTTTTAACATTATTTCTTTTTTCCTTTACAAATATATGAAAAAGATTGACAAGCTGAATAAATCGCGGTGTTGTTTAATATTTGTTCAATTTTTAATAAACGGTTATATTTGGCAATGCGATCAGTACGTGACATTGAGCCGGTTTTGATTTGACCAGTATTATAAGCAACGGCTAAATCAGCAATGGTAGTATCTTCGGTTTCACCAGAACGATGGGAAATGATAGTTTTTCAACCAGCTTTATGAGCCATTTCAATGGTATCAATCGTTTCTGTTAACGTACCGATTTGATTTAATTTAATTAAAATTGCATTAGCGGCTTTTGAGGTGATGCCTTTTTTTAAGATTTTAGGATTAGTTACAAAGATATCGTCACCTACTACTTGACAATAATCACCTACTAAATTGGTGAATTTAGTAAATCCGGCTCAATCATATTCGCTGAAACCATCTTCAATTGAAATAATTTCGTATTTATCAATTAATTGCATATAATATGCAATTAATTGATCAGTAGTTTTAGTAATCATCACCCCACTTAACGCTGATTCTTTTTTAAAGATATAAGTTTCAGTAAGTTTATCATAAAATGCTGAAGCAGCACAATCGAGTGCAATTTTAAAATCAATGCTAGGTTTATAACCAGCTTTAATAATTGCTTCAGTAATTAAATCTAAAGCTTCTTCGCCGTTTGCTAAATTAGGTGCAAAACCACCTTCATCACCAACCGCACAAACATGGCCTTGTTTTGATAAAACTTGCTTTAAATGATGAAATACTTCCGCTGCCATTCTAATGGCGGTTTTGATATTTTTTGCTCCAACTGGTACGATCATAAATTCTTGAAATTCAATTGAATTATTAGCATGACTACCACCATTAATAATGTTAACCATTGGAATCGGCATTTGATGAGCATTAACCCCACCTAAATAACGATATAATTCAAGTTCTAATTCATCAGCGGCCGCTTTAGCGACCGCTAACGAAACTGATAAGATGGCATTAGCACCTAATTTATTTTTATTTTCTGTACCATCTAAAGCAATTAATTGTGCATCAAGGGCACGTTGTTCGGTTGCTTCTAATCCGATTATGGCTGGGGCAATAATATTATTAACATTATCGACTGCTTTGCTAACTCCTTTACCAAGGTAAGCAAGCGGATCATGATCTCGTAATTCTCAAGCTTCTAAATCACCGGTTGAAGCGCCAGAAGGCACGATTGCTTTACCGTAACCAAATTCAGTTCAAACTTCAGTTTGCACCGTTGGATTGCCTCGTGAATCTAATACTTCCATAGCTAATACTTTGATAATTTGTGACATTAATATATGCCTCTCTTTTATTAAATTATAACATGTTAAAACTTGATAAGTTGTTTAATAATTATTTTTGTTGTTAACATAAAAATATGCGATCAAGCTAGTAATGATGGATAATTGTTTCATGATTAATATTTTTTGTAATTTTTAATTGATTTTAATTTTACTAAATTACAAATAAATATATAATTATTTTAATCATGTTTTTAAAAAAACATGTTTTACTACAATGATAACGATCATTAACACGCCTTTATGAAAAAAGATAATTTAACCACTTATTCGCTTAGTTTAAAAAATTTAGCCATTGAAGCACCATTAGCTAAAATATGCTCGATTAAAGTTAATATCAATGATGTCGTTCAAGTACAAACGTTACTTTTCACGTTATTAATTAATGGAGCTATTAAACCAATTTACGCCGCTATCGATGGTACTGTGACGCAAATTAATGTTGAACGAGATGATTGAATTAATAATCAAGATATTGTGATGGAATTATTAGTAAATGCTACAGCGTTACATGATTTACCATTAGTTATCGATAGTTTGCAATTGCAAGCACCAACAGTTCTTGCAAACATACTGGACGATCAAACAGCACCAGAGGTTACATTTGTACCTGCCGTTTCTAATCATATGCCACCCATAATGAATACCAAACCATTAGAACCAATTATTCAGTCTCAAAATTATCAAAGAATTCTTGCGTTAAAAAATAGATTTACTAACGATCCATTACCTAATGATCAACCAGTAATTGATAATAGTATATCGCCTTCATTAAATCAATCACCCCCTGCGCCACAAAAATTAAATTTTAAGCAAATGATTGCTGAGCGAAAGGTATTACAAAATCAAACTCAAGTGACATCATCTTCATCTGCAACGTCACATGAAGTTAATAATTCTGGTGAACAATTAAATTTTTTATCAACAATTGAACAAAAAAGGCAACAACTTAATGATAAATTATTAAACATTAATCAGCCATCATTAGTGCAACCACCCACCCAAAAACCTATCTTTAATACTTTACCACAGCCAGCATCACCTTTATCACAACCCTTACCACAGCCAGCATCACCTTTACCAAAACCAACTTTTACATCATCCCCTAAACCAAATGAAGTTTCATTAAGTAGTTATGATCATTGTAAAGTATTTGTTAATTTAGCAAATCTAAAAAAATTTCATGCTTTTTTACAAACCAAGAATCATAATTTTAGTTCATTATTGTCATTAATGATTAAATTAATTTCTAAAACATTATTTCATTTTCCTGATATGAATTATTATAAAACTAATCATAATCTTGTTGTTACACAACAACAGAACTTTAATATAACGGATGTTAAAAATACTAAGTTAATATATCTCGATATTATCGAAGTTGAAAAAAAAATTACTAGTCAAATTAATCATGAATTAATGGCTGCAACGACTATAACTGATGCCAATCAAAATAAACTTAACATTACTTTTGCAATTATTAATGCTTATGATGGTGATATAGTATGAAGTCCTAATCCTCAACATTTAAGTATTATGACGTTGGTGATTAATAAGATTAGTTATATCGATCATTGAGCTGAGTTAACATTATTTTTTGATGCCACAATCGTGTCATCAAAAAACTTATTATTATTTTTAACTAAATTAAAATTTGTGTTAGAAAATTTCAAAAATTCGTTATTTTAGCGCCATTATAAAATTATCTATGTTATAATTTTGTTATCTTTAAATGTTTTTGAACGGGATATGTTTAGTTGTTTAGAATGTTATGCTTAGTAAGATCAGAATTAAATTAAAAAGCTTTGATAGCCGCGTAATTGATGAAACCGCTTTTAAAATTGTTGAATTAGTTAAAACATCTGGGATTGAAGTGCGTGGACCAATTCCTTTACCAGTCGATCGCAGTTTATTTACCGTGATTAGATCAGTTCATAAATATAAAGATTCCCGTGAACAATTTGAACAAAAAACTCATAAGCGAATTATTGATATCATTAATCCTAATTTAAAAATGATGGATATCTTATCAAAGATTCAATTATCAAGTAGCGTTTCCATCGAGATTAAACATTTTTAAAAAAAGAGTATTTTATTATGAAAGCAATTTATGGAATTAAAATAGGCATGTCACAAGTTTTTACAGTTGATAATAAAATTATTCCGGTAACACTTGTTAAAATTTTTGATAATCATATTGGTCAAGTAAAAACAACTTTAGTGGATGGTTATCAAGCGACACAAATTGCAACCATTGATACTAAACCAAAAACCTTAACCCGTTCAGTCATTAATCATTTAGCTAAACATCATATTCCAACGCAACGGTTTATTCGTGAAATTCGTGATTTTTCATTAAGTGCTGAATTAACAGTCGTTCCGTTAACCATTTTTCAAGATGGTGAATTTGTTGATGTCATTGGTACATCAAAAGGTAAAGGTTTTTCGGGATCAATTAAACGTCATAATTATCAACGAGGTCCGATGTCACATGGTTCTAAATATCATCGGGGTGTTGGTTCGTTAGGTGCCGTTGCGCCCGGACGAGTCTTTAAAGCAACGAAGTTGCCGGGTAGAATGGGCGGTGATCGGATCACGATGCAAAACTTACAAATTATTAAAATTGATTTAGTTAATAGTTGTTATCTAATTAAAGGGGCTATTCCAGGAAATAATAAATCATTAGTCATGATTCGTGGCTCAGTTAAAAAAACAGCAATGGTTAAACCAATCCAATTATTTAACGAGCAACCTATTTAAAGATTATGAATATTACGTTATACAATCAAAACGCACAATCAATTAATGATAATTCATTAATTAACGATGATGTTTGAAAAGTAATACCGCATGATCAAGCCGTGCATGATGTCATTGTTGCTTATTTAAGTGCCAAACGCCAAGCAACCCGTAAAACAAAAACGCGAGCTGAAGTGGCTGGGGGCGGTCGTAAACCATGAGCGCAAAAAGGAACTGGTAAAGCGCGACAAGGTTCAATTAGAGCTCCACAATGGATTAAAGGTGGGGTTGTGTTTGGTCCGACACCTGATGTTAATTTTCATAAAAAAACCAACCGCAAAGTATATCATTTAGCCTTAAAATCAGTTTTATCAGATAAAATTATAAAAAATCAAGTGATTTTTATAGATAATTTATCATTATCAATTCCAAAAACATCACAAATGATTGCTATATTAAAGCTTTTTAATCTTATAAATAAAAAAGTGTTGTTTGTTACAAATAATTACGATCAAAATATTGAAAAATCAGTCAATAATATTAAAAGAGTTAATTATTTAGTTGCCCATAAAACTAATGTTTATGATATATTAAATTATGATTGACTAGTAATTGATCAATTAAGTGTTAATTATTTTGAAAATATGGTTGGTTAAGTTATGAAAATTACTGAAATTATAAAATACCCCGTTTTAACTGAAAAGTCTGAAGCTTTAAAAAAGCAAAACAAATATTTATTTGTTGTTAATGCAAAAGCTAATAAATCACAAGTTAGGCACGCTTTTCAAACAATGTTTGAAATTAAAGTTGATAAAGTTAATATTATGAAAATTAGACCACATGCTAAAAAGGTTGGTAAATTTGCCGGCTTTACAAGTGGTTATAAAAAAGTAGTGATTACTTTACCGGCAGACGTATCATTAGGGGTTAACGAATCATAATGATGCGCCAGTCTAATGCAAATTTAAAAAATTACAAATCAACCACGCCTGGTTTTCGACACCGTATTGTTTTAAACTATAAAAAATTATTATCTAATGATGAGCCTCACAAACCATTATTAGTGGCTTTAAAAAAACATGCTGGTCGTAATCAACAAGGACGAATTACGGTGCGCCACCGCGGTGGTGGCGCGAAAGCTATTTACCGGATCATTGATTTTAAACGTGATAAATTAGGGGTGACTGGCATTGTCAAAACTATTGAATATGATCCGAACCGCAACAGTTTTATTTCATTAATTGCTTATCTTGATGGTGAAAAAAGATATATTTTAACACCCCATAATTTAAAAGTTGCTGATAGAATTATTAGTGACGTGCGTACTGATATTAAAATAGGTAATGCGGCCGAATTGAAAAATATTCCAGATGGAACTTTAATTCATAACATTGAATTACGACCTGGCCAAGGTGGATTATTAGTCAGAAGTGCCGGCACAAGTGCGCAAGTGCTTGGTAAAGATGACCAACAAAAATATACCATTATTAAATTAGCTTCGGGTGAAATTAGAAAAGTATTGTCTAATTGTTATGCTACTATCGGTGAAGTTGGTAATAAAAATTTTAATTTAATTAGTATTGGTAAAGCGGGCATTAATCGTCATTTAGGTAAACGACCGACCGTGCGTGGTTCAGCTATGAATGCGGTTGATCATCCTCACGGTGGTGGTGAAGGTAAAGCACCAATTGGTCGTAAACAACCGTTAACATTTACGGGTAAAAAGTTTTTTGGCATTAAAACTCGTCAAAAAAAACGTTTTTCAGATCGATTAATTGTCACATCACGCCATCGGAACAAAAAGAGGTAACTAAATGTCACGTTCGATAAAAAAACCACCATTTGCAGATTTACATTTAATTAAAAAAGTTAAAGCTCAAGAAACGTTTGAAAATAAAAAACCAATTAAAACTTGATCGCGTCGTTCAACTATTTTTCCATATTTTATTGGTTATACTTTTTTAGTTCATAATGGTAAAATTCATGTGCCCGTTAACGTTACTGAAGATATGGTTGGTCATAAATTGGGCGAATTTTCGCCAACCCGTAAATTTGGTGGTCATAAAGTAATTCAACATAAGAAAAAAGTTACCGGAGCTAGTAAAGGTAAAAAATAATGCAACAAATTAAAGCCAGTTTAAAAATGATTCGCATGTCACCTCGTAAAGTAGGTTTAGTAGCTGATGCAATTCGTCGTAAAAATATTAGTGATGCGTTAATTAGTTTATCACATATTAATAAAGCGGCCGCGTTACCTTTAAAAAAATTGTTAAATTCAGCAATTGCTAATGCTCGTAATTTTGAAAATGTGACGGTTAATAAACTATTTATTAAAGAAATTTTAGTAGGACGAGGATCGATTTTAAAAAGATTTCAACATCATTCCAAAGGGCGCGCTTATCCTATTTTAAAATATACTAGTTGTGTGGCGATTACTTTAGAAGAATGAAAAACTCCTGAAGAATATCGACAAATCAAATTAGCTTTAAAAACTAATTTGCAACCGGTTGTTGAAACTTTAATAGCCCCTATTGATATGAAAGTTATTGAATCAGCGCCACTTATTGATGAAGTGTTATTACCATTACCAAAAGTAGTTAAAACTAAAACTAAATTAGTCAATAAGTAATGTAACAAATCACCTATTTTATAAAATGATGATGTTCATTGTTACATAAAGATTTTTCAACAAATTCAACAAAAGCTTAATAAAATACTAGTTGATAAAAAATCAATTAATGTTGTTAAAAAAGGTGCAGCAATTAGCGCTGGGTCGATTTTAATTAACGTCGCTAACATTGGTAAAATACTGCCAATTAATTTAGAAAGTATAATGGTTAAAAATAAAGAAACATTAATAATCAAAATTGCTAATCATATGCTGCTTCATTTGTGGTCAAACTTAAACTTACTATTAATGCCTTCAATTAAAATGATGCGTGGCACGTTAATAGATGCTAAAAAACCAGCTACTAATAAAGATACTAAAAATTCTTTTCAAATTACTTTTAAATAATCACTTTTTTTAATAATTCCTAAAGCGATTGATCGGATAATGGTGACCGATGATTGACTGCCGGCATTGCCGGAGGCGCTAGCAATTGAAGCCAGCATAGGTATTAATAAATATATTAGCATGATATTTTGTGTCATCTTTTCATTAATTGGTTTTTTTAAATCACCGCCAATATTAAGAAAATGCATCATCACTAGTTGTGCAAACATCGACGTGATCATTAAAAAAACTAGTCAGATAATTCTTTTTTTAAATAATTGTCAAACGGTTGTTTTTAAATAATTGTCTTGTTCAGTATGCACAATTCCTGAAAATTTTTCAATATCTTCAGTGACTTCTTCTTCAACTAGATCAATGATATCATCAGAAGTAATTAAACCAATTAATTGATGATCACAATTAACCACTGGCAATTCGGGTAAATCATATTTTTTAAATGATCTTACTAATGACGCTTTTGACATTTTAACATCAATACTAGTGACGTTATGTTTCATAAATGAACTTATTGGATCATTAAGGTTATTATGTAAGAATAATGAACTTAAATAAAAATAACCAACTAATAATCGTTTACTATTAATCACGTAATAATAAGAAGTTTTTTCACTAATTTCTTTACGTTCTTTGAGTTTATTGATGGCTTGTCCAACCGTTTCAGTATCTAAAAATTCAACGTAATCAACACTAATTAATTCTCCAGCACAATTGTCATATTTTAATAAATTATTGATTTTATCTCTTCGTTTGATCGGTGTAATTGATAATATTTTGCGTACAATATCAACCGGCATATCTTCGAGCATGTTAATAATATCATCAATGTATAATTGTTCTAAAATTAACGTATTTTCTTTAGTAGATAATGTATTAATAATATCTTCTTGCAGTTGAATATCTAAATATGAAAACACATTTGCCGCACGTGACGTTGGTAAAACTCTGATGACATAAATAATGATTGAAATATCATCAAAGTTTGATAAGACATCAGCAATATCGACATCAGGAATATCCAGAAAGTATTCTCTAACAATATCAAGATCATTGACTTTGACATAATTAGTAATTTTTTGAACAAAATTATTTTTTTCTAAATTTGTATTAATAACCAGTTTTTTCATAATATAATCATCTTATTTCTTATTTAAAGATTAACATTAGTGTTTAAAGCTTGTAATGATAGTGTATTTACGCCATTAACAATCACTTGTTGTTCATTAAAAACATAAATTTTACCATCAGTTTCTCGTACAGCAATTATCAGAGCATCACTAATGGTGCTTACATAATAAGCGGTTCTTAATCGGCTTCCATATTTATAATTAATGGTTTGATTTAATTCGGCATCAGTAGTAACGTCAAAAAATACATTTACATGAGAAATACAATTATTTTTAATAATAAATGCCCCATCATGCAATAAGCTTGCTTTATTAAATAACGAACAAATTAAATCTTGATTGAGTACACAATTAATTTGTAAACCATTTTTAATAAAAGGGGTTAAGTCGTTTGTTTTTTCAATCACAATGAATGCACCAGTTTTTTCTTTTGCTAAATAATTAATGGCCGATACAATCGTCGATTTAATAATTTGATCAGTTGGACTTTTAATTTTATCGGTAGTAGTTGTAAAGTTTAAGATTTTTATTTTTTTTTGTAATAAAAAAAATAAAAATAAAAATCCAACAATTAGTAAAATTAAAAGAATTAGAATTGCGATATCCATAATTACCCCTTTATATCTTTTAAAATGACACGTAGAATGATATATAATACGAATAAATTATCAAACTACGTGTCTTCTGATTGGTGGAAATGATGGGACTCGCACCCATTTGTAAAAAATAACTTTGATTATCGATGTCTACAGTTTAGTCATGTTTTATTATGCGTTGAAACATGACGAAATTATCGTTTTGGTTTGTAATAATTAATAATGTTAAATCATTAAATCAGTTAATATTGTTAGACTAAATTGCTGTTCGAAAATTGAGTCCAACGTTTTAGCGCTTAATTAATCTTAAAAAGCAAATGCTGATTGCAAGAAATTAAGTTTAGGTATTGCAAAAAAAGGAGTTTTATTATCATTATTCATTGGTGATAATTGTTTTTCTTTTCCGTTTATTTAACCTAGTTGTTTTATGGTCTACAAAACCACTGCAAAAGATAATTAATTATTTAATGTCGATTCTAAACATTCCCATGTCAAAGAACAATAATCCCAATGGATTATAAAAATTTTAACATAATTTGAGTTTAAAAAAAAGGCTATATCATTAATATAAATATTAATTTATTAATTAATAATAATTTTTGGTGCACATTTGATCAAAGTTATGAATTATTTTGTACGTTTTTTCATTATCAAAATTAATGTCGTAATTAAAGCAACAATTAATATTGATCCAACCGATATTCAAATAATTTTTTTTTGATGAATTTTAAAAATTGATTTTGGTTGTAAATCAGCATTATAAAATATTTGTTTTCCGTCAACAGTTGCTTTTAATAATTTACTATTTTCAATTGTTCTTTCTTTAATATCACCCGTGTAGTTTTCGGTTTTGTTTTTTACATCAGTTGTATATAAAGTTTTTGTTTTATCTTCGTTAATTTTTTCAATGTATTCAGTTCCATGACATTTTATAACTTTGTGTTTTAAGTTTACAACCCCAGTAGCTTTATCATATAATGCTTTTGCATTCGTTTTATCAGTCACCATTCATAATCCAACACCGTCAACAGTAATGTCCGTTTGAGCTTTGTAATTTAATATGATTGCTGTAGCAGTGGTTTGATCTTCACTTATTTTAAATAAAATTTTGTCAGTGTCGGTAACTTTTTTTTCAATGAAATTTGTGCCAACCGTTTTGTACATGGTGCTTTCATTAAAATTAATTCCATCGTAAATTTTTGTTACACTGTTAATATCAGTGATTATTAATATTTGCTCATCTTGGATTGGCAACAAATTATGACTTTTTATATTCAATCAGCTTTTATTAAAATTATCAAAGTGAAGATTATATTCTGTAGGCGTTTTTACACAAGTATATTTTGTAAATTTAGTGTTTAGAATGATCTCTTTATCATATTTTTGTCAGTTTTTAGCTTTTATATAAGAATTTGTTCGCAAATAAAATGTTTCATCATTAATTTTCAATGATGTCGCTTTAGTTGTTTCTTTTTCGGTAATGCCAACCTCCATGTTATTAGTTTTTAATAAATAATAGCCATTGTTTTTTAATTTTAGTTCAACATCATCTCCTTCTAATTCGTTAATTCAATCAATATCATCTTCAATAATATAATAATATGAATGATCAATCTTTGAAAAATATATTTTATTATTATATTTGTAGGTTATTCAATCACCTTTAGTCAAAGCAAAAACTTTCGGAAGATTTACAATGTATTTATCAAATCCTCCAATTGTTAAATTTAACAATTGACTATTATAATTATTAAATAAATAATCAGTTCCATCAATAGTAAGAAATTTCATGTCCGCTTTTCATTTTGTATAATCATTGTTTATATAATAAAATGAGCTTTCATTTATATAAATTACGTAAATACCATTAACAATTGTTAGTTTATATGTTTTACCATTATATTTAACAAAAGCAGCTGCTTTTGTAAGATTACCGTCCATTTCAGAATCAGTCATTTTTTTCTCCTTAATGTTATCTATCGAAAATAAAGGAATAACTAAAATCAGGCTAACTACACCGACCGGTAATATTTTTTTTAATAATTTTTTCATAATAAAATCTTTCTTTCAATTTATTTAATATAGTTTTTTATATATAAAGTTAACTTTCGTTTTTTTAATGATAAATCATTTAAATATCACTATTTAACAAACCCCCCCCACCAAGATCATGAATTAATTTGACATTATAGCTTATGTTAAACGAGTAATCAAAATTTGTTAAAGCGGCAAATCTTAATAATTTCCTTTTACGTTTTTACTTAATATTGAAATATTGCTCCGATTAGTTAATGTATTTGAATTAGAAATCTGATTAATTGTTTTTACAAATTAACAATGTTAGATGTAATAAATTATTTTTTACGTTTTTTAATGATTAAAATTAATGACGTAATTAAAGCAACGATTGATATTGATCCAACCGATACTCCAATAATTTTTTTTTGATGAACTTTAAAAAATAATTTTATTTGTAAATCAGTATCATAAAATATTTGTTTTCCGTCAACAGTTGTTTTTAATAATTTATTATTTTCAATGTTTTCTTCCTTAATATCGCCAGTGTAATTTTCAATTTTTTTAGTTGGATCACTTAACAGATATAAAGTTTTTGTTTTATCTTTGTTAGTTGCTTCAATGTAATTTGTGCCGTGATATAGTTTGATTTTGTATTCTGTTTGTTTATTTAAATTGATATCATAATATACCTTTTCCTGATTAACGGTTATGATTAATAATTGTTTGTCTAAAAATACATCTTTAAGGTTAGTGTAATTTTCAGTTTTTTTAGTTGGATCACTTAACAGATATAAAGTTTTTATTTTATCTTTGTTAGTTGCTTCAATGTAATTTGTGCCGTGATATGTTGTTTGTGTAGCAATTTTTAATAAATCTGTTGTTCTATAATAGTTAATATCTTTATTAACTGTTGCCTTTAACCATAAATTTGTTTCAACATTTGTTTCTTCAATTTTACCAGTGTAACTTATGATTTGATTTTTTCCATTATTTGTTCATAAAGTTGCAACATTATCAACGAGCTTTTTAATGTAATTAATACCATGGTATGGTGTAATTTTATATTCTTGTTTAATCTTGAAATCACTATCATAAAAAATCACTTGACCGTTAACAGTTGCCATTAATAAAGGAATGTCTAAATTAACATCTTTAAGTTCGGTGTAATCTGCTAATGATATTGTTTTATTTTTATATAAAGTTTTTACCCCATCTTGGTTATTTTTTTCAATGTAATCTATGTTGTGATATTGTTTTATTTTAAAGATATTAGTATTTATAACGTCAGCAATTATTGTTTCGTTTGTATTTGTTGTCATAATTAAAACTTTATTTGTCTCAAATGTTTCAATGTTGCTTTTTTGCAAATTCAAAAAGTTTGTTGAAAAATCTTGAGTATGGATATTAAAGCTTGTTTCATTTATTGAATATTTAAAAAATACAGTGCCTTCAATAGGAGTTTTTTTATAAATTTTTTGCAAATTTGAAATTGGTAAATAAGAATCATTTTGCACTAAAAATTGTGTATCCAAAATATTTTCTATATTAGAAGGGCTTGCCAACTTCATTGAGGTTTCTTTCGTTATTAAAGAATTTAATAAATAATAATCATTACTAAATGTTTTTGCTTCAATAAAATTTTCTAATTTTTTCAAACTGACGATTTTATTATTTTTATCTTTACCTAACTTGAAATCTCATCATAAACTATGATCTAGTGTTGACAAAATCCAATTATCTTGGAAGATATATTGTATATAGATTTTGCCCTCAATCTTAAAAATAGTAATAGGATTTTTAAAATTGGCATCAATTACACCATCAATTAATTTTATGAATTGACTTAATGAAATAATGAATAAATAATCAACATTATCGATTGTGTAAAATAATAAATCATTATTTCATTTTTTTTTGTCAGATAATAGAAGAAAATCAATTTTGTTGATTTGCATGTTTCAATTACCATTTAATTCCTTAATTGAATATGTTTTATTGTTATATACAATATTATCATTATTGATGGTAAAGGATTGTTGGCTCGTGTCAAGATCAATATTTTGAATAGTATTGTTCGAAATTAAAGGTATAATTAATATTGGTGTCATTGCAACGATTGATAAATTAATTTTTAATAATTTTTTCATAATAAAATACTCTTTTTCACATAGGATTATATATATATATATATAAAGTCAATTTACTTTTTTTACTAAAAAAATCTTAATATTTATATTTTAAAACATCAAAATCATTAATTCACTTAACAAAATGTTGTTTTAAAAAACTTAGTAGCTGAATTAAATAATTTAACAACTTTGCCTAATTAAAAATATTCTATTTTTTTAATAAGCAATTATTGCTGCAAAGGTTTTTTTATAAATTAATTTGTAAATCAAGTTTTATTTATTAATATTGATATCGTGAAAAAGTTAATTTAGTTAACAATTTTGTAATAAGAGTAATTATAAAAAATTAATAAATATTTATTAAAACAAAATCAATAAATTATTTTTAATTTTTAAAAATGTTTGTTATTAGTTAGTTTGTAAGTTTTTTTAATGATAACAATATAATACATTTAATTAAGAAGACAATTGATATTTAACCCAACAGCTTTGAAGTTTTATTTTTATGTTAATTAAGATTTAGTAATCATGAATTAAAAAGCATTATAAAACTATTAAAGTAATTAAATGTTAAAAGAAGCGGTTATATCATTCAACAACTAATATTTCGTTAATTTCAGTCGTTAGTTCTTGGCGAAGAGGTAATCTTGTAAATTCGCCGCCCATGGTTTTTTTATCAAACATGACAAATGGCAACGTGGCGATTTGTTTGTCAATTGCCGCTCGGACATTAATGTTGTTTTTAATGTTTTCTTTAGCAGTAACTGTATCACCTGCTTGTAAACAATATGAAGGAATGTTAATTCGTTTATTATTAACTAAGACATGTTTATGATTGACTAATTGACGTGCGGCACGTCGTGTTGCTGCCAACCCCATCCGAAAGACCACATTATCTAATCGTGATTCTAATAAAAATAAGAAATTTTGACCAACATCACCTTTTTGTTTTGAAGCTTGTACAAAAAAACGCCGCATTTGTTTTTCATTTAAACCATAAGTGAAAGCAACTTTTTGTTTTTCTTTTAATTGAACTCCGTAAGCAGAGAGTTTTGCTTTTCGTTTGGTATTACCATGTTGTCCGGGTCCATAAGTACGTTTTTTACCTTTTAAAAATTCTTTACCATTTTCTAATAAAGAAATGCCTAATTGGCGGGATTTTTTATGAATAGAACCTAAAAATCTTGACAAAACTATAAAACCTTTAATATGTTTATAATTATAAACATATTAAACAACAAAAACACAACTTTTTAGTTAATTAAGTAATTACTTGACGATATTAAGTTGTTGATAATGTAAGTTAATCGATGTTACTTGTTGATTGATGGTTTTGGTAATGATAATCTGCTGATTAGTTGGTGATGTGATATTATAAGATGATTGATGGGGTATTCAAAAACTATCACTGGTATGTTTTAATCATTGATCAGTTAATCAAATAAAAGTACTATCTTGTCAAGCGGCACTTAATGCGTGCGTGGTAATTAATAAATAATATTGTTGATGTAATGTTGTCAATTTTTCCGTACTAGGTTTTTTATAAAGGGGGTATTTGTTATCATAAGCCCGATTATCGAATGCTGCTCCGCCACCAAGTGTGGTTGTGTAATAGCGATTAGTAATTTGTTGTAAGGTGGCAGGGTATTTGTTGTAGCGGTTATTAATGTGGTGATTAATAATTACCGAATGATAAATTGTTTTAAAATATTGTTGAGTCAGATATTTGTTAATTGGAAAGGTAATTACTTGTAAAGTGTGAAATCATGTTGTTCAGTTAGTTGTCTGATGTTTTTTAATTCTAAATAATCGATCAATGTTTTCAATCTGATATGATTGTTGATTAATGATTATGTCGGTTTGATCTTTTGGAATGATAATTTGGGTTATTGTTGGTGTAATAACATTTTGTTGTTGATTGATTACATTAGTTAATACTTGGGGTGTGGCAGTTTTGAGTGGGTTATTCATTAATGATTGATGATCGATATAATTAATTAGCTTTTGTAGTGAAGTGATTATTTCATGACGATGTCATGCTTCAACCGCTATTTGATTGGTTAAGTTTTGGATAGGTTGTAAACTTGTCACTAATATAGCATCATATATTAATGAATTAATTTGTTTAATTTGTTTATAAAGATTATCAATGTTTTGAATAATATGTTCGGGAGGTTTAGTAGATGATGCTAATCAATCGTTGAGTTTTTTTGTTAATGATTGTTTGTTCATTATTAATATTGTTAATCATGGATGGAATTTTTGTAAGCTTTGTTCGGCTTGTGGGTTGAGATTATTTAATTGCTTGATAGTTGCTAAATCAGTTGTATATTTAGTCAGCGTTTTAAGATGATTAAGTTTGAAAAATTGTTCAGCAATTAGTAATAGTGATTGTTTTTGATGATTTAATGGTAATGAATGACGGTGCTGGTTATAATAATCAAACACTTGCTTTTCATATGGAAGAGTGCTTTTACCAAAATCATCAAAAAATAACATTAATTGTTCGTTTGCTATGCCGCCTTGATAATTAACCGAACAACAAGTTGGGGCACGTTCACTTATTTTATCAATTAGTTCTTGATACATGATGGTTGATAAATAATATTCTTTAATAAATAAATATTTATAATTTTCGGTTGTATTTAATAGTAATTCTTCATTAAAAAGCAACACGGGTAAATATTTTTCTATAAATTTTTGATATGCTATCGGATTATCGGCTGTTTGCTTAGCAAACAGCCGATAAATAGCGATTTTATCTTGAGTAGCTAATTGTTGCAAAATAATTTTTTTATGAGATTTTAATTTATATTTATGATGATATTGGTTGCTATAAAAAAAATCTTCGATAACTTTTGCAAATCAACGTTGCGACTGTCATTGGATTGATTGATTGTTGTTAGTAGCTAAATTAATAAATGATGATGATGAATTTTGATTGAATGGTTGATAATTTATATCTACCATAGTTATTATAAAAACCACTCCAATGATTGGTAGTAATCATGATAAACTATGTCGTTTTGGTAAGAATGAATATTTGCACTTCATATAAAAATATTAATGAAATTTTATTTTATCATAATAAAAATCTTTTAAATTTATAATTATTGTTGAAAATCACCAACTAGCTTTTATAAAGCTTATAATTAAGTTTTTTTATTTAGTAAGTTCTAAAATTATTGTTAATTTTTCAATCAGTTCGATTAATCTGGTTGCTTTTAATCGATTGATTTTGTCCGGAAAACATTGATAACGTTGTTGTAATTCATTCATATTAAATCTTGTACTAATGAATGTAGCACGTTGATTAATGAACCGATCATGGAGGATTTGGATTAAAATATCTCTAATTGCAAAATCAGTTATTTCTAAACCAAGATCATCCAAAAATAAGATTGGGACTGTTTTAAGAAGGTTAATATCATTTCAATTGAAATCAAGTTTATTTTTATAATTATATTTATTAAATCATTGGGGCACTTCTACAAAAGCAATTTTATGTCCTTTTTTTGCTAAAGTGTTTGCAAAAACAATTAGTGTGAATGTTTTACCATTACCATTACCAAAAATGGTCATGCCACGGCAGTTATTATTTGCTAAATAATCATATAAACCAGTAATGATTCGTTTTTGCTGAGGATTATTTACATCAAACATGTTATTTTCTAAACATGTTTTAAAATCATGATCAATAAATTTTTCAACATTAGTATATTTAATTAAAAAATTATTTAAAAAATATCGTCTAGCTTTTCAATTAATGGCATGTTGACAAGCTTGTCAATGAAGTTGAGCGCGATTATATTCTCATACTAATTTATAACTAAAGCCGGGTTTTTGTTGTTGACAAGTTGTTATCACATCGGATGTTGTATTTTTACATAATTCCGAGGATAAATAATATTTTTCAATAATTTCAAAAAAATTATTGAAAAATATATCCAAACTAATGGTCATTTTATTAGATGCGCAAAATTTTTTAATTAATGGATCTTGATCGTATCAAGCGCGCAAGGTTGCTGCATCGACGGTATTACTTGGTGGCGGTAGGTGTTGGTTCATAGTGAAAATTATTTGATGATCGTTTTTAATCCGTAATCATGAATGATTTTTTGCATTTTTGTATTAACAAGTAATTCTTCTTCAGCATCAACAATCTTACTTGGGTTTAATATAGGTTGTTCTTTAATGATTGGTGGTTTTATAATGATTGGTTTATGTTGACTTCGGTAATAAGCATTTTTTAAATGGGTAATTGTTTCTTGTACATCAGTGATGTTTAAATTTTGCAAAGTTTCGGCTATTTTAACAATATAGTTGCCATTGATTGCTCCGTGGTTTTTAAAATAAGAAAAATGTAATAAACAATTGATGATCGCCGATGAGCATTGAAATGTTTTGATAAGATTATCAATGATTGTTTTTTCTGGCTCGGAAATTAATCGGGACGTGATATTAAACAAATATTTGACGGGGGATAATTGGTTTAGTAATGATAAACTTGGTGTAAAATATTCCGTTTGGTTTATTTGATGGGGAATGATTGATAGAGGTTTTGGTTCAATCGCGATTGTCATCCGATCGATCGTTAATCAAGGTGGGGCTTCGTTGATAACTGTTTCATCATAAATTAATTCGCTATAATCAATTGTTGTAATATCACGTGAAGTGTTGATTAAATCAACATTTCTGACAAATGAATATTTTAATTTTTCATATTGATAATTGGCTAGTTTATTTAATAAACATTGGTTTAATATGTGGTTGTTAAAAAAAACTTCCGGAGTGAGTGGTGAGTACATTTCTCAAATAATCAATGATTTTTCAAAATTTCAATAAGTTTTTAATAATCCAAATGTTTCAAGTTTTTTTTTCATATCTTTAAGTGTTGCTTCATCAATTGGTTCGCCTCATCAGCGTTGACAATTATCTCAGGTTGCCTCTTCAAAATTAAACAATTGAAAGTGGCGGGCATGATTTCATAAGTGACAAAAAAAAGCCACCGCTTTATAACCAATCAATGGTTGATAAAATAATATTAAGATTTGTTGATCAAAATCATTCAAATTGGTATTGATAACGACTTGGTATCGATAATTGAGCATATTTTTTAACATCATAATTTTATTACCACTGATTATTAATTTTAATAATAAAGTTGGCAATATTAGAAATTTATAATTAAAATTTAATGTTTTAACATTTTTGAAGTTCGATTTGATTTATATAAAACATTAATCAATAATCTTTCACATTTTTAACAAATTTTTATAGCTGACAAATGCTACAAAAATAAGTTGAACGAGCGTTGAGTTTGATAACTTGCACTTTATTGTGACATGTTGGACAAATGACAATGTCGCGGCGATGAATTTTGATACGATGTTGATATGTACCAAAATGATTTTGTCCTGATGAAAAACTACTAATCGTGGTTCCGCCTGCTTCAATTGATGCTTTAAAAATTAACATAGCACTATCAAGGATAGCTTGACATTCAGCTAATGTTATATGATATGTGGGTCGTAATGGATTAATACAACATGCAAATAAGACTTCGTCAGCATAAATATTACCTAACCCTGACATAATTTTTTGTTCAAGCAATGTTTTTTTAATAAATTGGCGCTTGCTTTGTCAAGCTTGATGTAAATATGAAGCAGTTAATATCTTTTGTAACGGATCAGCGCCAATATTAATTAATGGTGCGGTGGTTTGATAATTGTCGCTGGCTCGTAGATATAGACTACCAAATTTACGGGTATCGTTAAAAATGAGGTGACTATTATCTGCAAAGTTAACAATAAAAGAATTATTAGGGTTTTTTAACAATATTTGATCATGAGCTTGGGTTACATAAAAATATTTACCTTCCATTTTTAAGTGACTAATAATGACGAATTGATTATTTAATTGAAAAATTAAATATTTCCCTTGTCGTTGTACTTCAGTAATCATGCTGTTGTGAATTTGCTTATTAAAGTGAGTTGAAGTGATTTCTTTTAATACTGCCGGTCATAAGAAGTTATAATCTAATATTGGTTTATTAATGATGTTTGCCGTTAAATAACGTTTGACCATTTCTACTTCGGGTAGTTCAGGCATAGCTTATCAATCCTCCATGGTTTTTAAAAGTGATAACATTTCGTATTTGTTAAAAAATGTTGTTAATAAAACTTTTTGCTGCGATTGATCAATGGATGGCACGTGATTGATTCATGCACTAATGTTTATGTCGGCGATATCATTTTTAATAGTTAATAAATTTCTTAATAGTGGAAAGTTGTGTTGTGCGGCTTTAATTTTAGCTTGTAAATTTTGGGGAATTTTATCAAGGTTGTTTAATAAATTATCAATATTATATCATTGGTTGATTAATGTTGCTGCTCTTTTAGCACCAATGCCATCAACTCCTTTAATATTGTCAGATTGATCACCCATGAGCATTTTATAATCAATCATTTGCGTTGGGTCCATATGTCATTGATGTTGAAATAATGTTAAATTGATATATTCAATATTTTTAACACCTTTTTTAATTCATGCAATCATGGTTAATGAATTAATTAATTGAAAAAAGTCTTTGTCACTACTTAAAATCATTACTTTATAATCAAGATCGTTTAATTGTTTTTGCAGTGTGCCGATGATATCATCCGCTTCATATCCGGGATGAGAAAATCATTTGATATTGGACGTGTCAAGATATTCTTTAACAATGTCAATTTGATTGATTAAGTCAATTGGGGTTGGACTTCTTTTACCTTTATATGCCGGATATAATTCATGCCGAAATGTTTTTTTGCCTTCATCAAAAGCTACAAAAATGTTTGCAAAAGTGATATTAACCGTTTTTATAAAATTATTTAATAATTTTATAAAAGTATAAGCACCGTTGATAGCTGTGCCATCACTTGTTGCTAAAGTCATTTGCGCTTGGTATGCGGTAGCATAATAACTTCTATATAAGATCGAATTACCATCAATCAATAAAATTGTTTTCATAATTGTTAATTATTAAATATTGTTGTCAATATATTTATCAATTATCACAGCAATCGCTGATGATTCATAATCGGCTTCAATCGTTGCATAAGCGTTGGCTTTAATAATTGGTAGGGCGTTTTGTACGGCAATGCCATACCCTTGATTAGCTTGTAATCATTGAAAAACGACTAAATCATTAGTATTATCACCACAATATAAAATTTCATGAGGTTGTACATGATATGTTTTAGCTAAATATGCAATGGCAATTTGTTTGTTAACGTTTTTTAAATTAATTTGTACGCAACCAATTAATTTATCAGGAATGTGGCAAGCTACTACTTGTGGAAATGTTTTATTAATTAATGCTTCTAATTCATAACCTTGGTAGTCAATTTCATCAGCAATATCAACGTCCATACATACCACTTCATCTTTATTATCAACTTCGTTAGCATCAATATATCTTATTTTTAATTGATCATTAAATTTTGTGACTAAATCAGCAATATCTTCCGTTAGCTGTCGTGAAAAAAGTTGGAGATGTTGGTCATCACGTTTACCATGTTTATGAATCATGGCACCATTAACTGTAATGACAAGCTCAAATGGCACATATTTAAGTATGTATTCTTTTATTCAACTGTATGGTCGTCCGGTAGCAATCACGGTTGTGATTTGTTGCTGATTTAATTTAGCAATTGCCTGTATATTTTTATCAGATAACTGATGGGTGCTGGTTAATAACGTGCCATCGACATCGGTTATAAAAAATTTAATGGCCATCATGAATATTCTTTCTTAATTAATTTACTTAAATAAGTATACTTTATTTTCATCTATAGAAATTAAAAATGGTAATATTAAATGATGATTACAATTGATAAGTTAACTTTATATAATCTAATTAATCTTCATTAAAGGATAATGATGGCTAAATTTAGATTCAGATATGCGCCAAGTCCAACAGGTCATTTACACATTGGTGGCGCCCGCACAGCACTATTCAACTATTTATTAGCTAAACATTATGGTGGCGATTTTATAGTTAGATTTGAAGATACCGATCAACAACGTAATGTACCCGATGGGATTGAAACAATTTTAGCTGATTTACATTGATTAAAATTAATCCCTGATGAAACCATCAACCATCATGAAGTGTATGGCCCTTACTTACAAAGCAAGCGACTTAATTTTTATCATCAATATGCAACTCAATTAATTACTAATCGCCACGCTTATTATTGCTGATGTCCAGTACAAGATTATAAATCTTCACAAAGTTGTCCTTGTTTCAATTTAGATAACTTAACCGTTACTAAATTGAAACAAGCTGGCACGGCATACGGCATTAGAATTAAATCAAATCACCAAATGAAATTTATTTTTCAAGATTTAATAAGGGGTGAAGTAGTTTTTTTAGGTAAAGATATTGAAGATTTTATTATTATTAAACAAGATCAGATGCCAACCTATCATTTTGCAGTAGTAGTTGATGATCATTTAATGAATATTACGCATGTGATTAGAGGGGAAGAGCATTTAACTAATACTTCAAAACAATTATTACTTTATGATTATTTAGGTTGAACACCACCCATTTTTGGTCATGTAGCGTTAATTATTGATGAACATCATCAAAAACTTTCCAAACGTAATCCTAATGTGAAACAATTTATTCATCAATATATTGCCGATGGTTATTTACCTGAAGCCATGATTAATTTTTTATCATTATTAGGCTGACATCCTAAAACAACCCAAGAGTTTTTTTCGTTAACTGAGTTAATTAACATTTATAATTTTGCCGGTTTATCAAAAGCACCCGGCATGTTTGATGTTGTTAAATTAACCTGAATTAATAAAAAATACCTGAGTGAATTCACTGAAGCACAATATCTTAAGTTTTGTTTACCTTTTATAAAAGCTGTTTATAAACAACCGCTTGATGATAAATGATTACATAATGTGGTAATGTTATTTAAAAGTGAATTAACGCATGGTCAAGAAATAATTTTGTTAACAAAATTATTTTTTAAAGATAATTATCAACTTACTAAATCTTTAATCACGCATGAAGATATTAATTGATCAATTGTGAAATTAATTGTCAATTCATTAATACCTTTATTTAATAATAACATAGCATTTAATATTGATGATTTTCAAGTGTTTCATCAAATTATTGATCAGCCAGACTTTGCATCATTTAATCCATCAATCTTAAAAAAACATTTATTTTTAACGTTGCGAATGTGTTTTACTGGGCAAGACTTTGGCCCACCTTTACAAACTACAGTATCATTAATTTTAGAAAGTTATACACAACTAAAATTATTACAAGACATTGAGTTTAATTTTAAATGATTGTTAAGTTTATAAATTAGTTATGAGCTTAATTTATGGAAGTGTTTGTTTAGTAAGTTCATCAATCAATGCCAATGTTTGCGTTGTTAAATTAATAATCCTTAACACTAAATCTAATAAATAGCGCGGATTTTGTTTAACACTATCAAGTTGGTTCGGATCATTTTTAATACCGGTATCTTTATCAATAGTAACTTTATAACATGAAGTGATTCATTTCAAGGGTGATCGCCCAAAGACTTGATAGTCATGTATATAAGTTGGTAAGTTAGTAATTGTAATGTAATTATTGAAGATTAAGCTATTGGTTGTTTCATCATATTTCATTTTAGTAACATGATAGATATTTTCAGCTATTCCTTTGATAATTACTGGAGAAGTTGTTGTTGGAGTAAAGGTTGTAAAGTTTAAATGAAGCTCAGCTAATTGACGGCCAATATTACTGATGGTTCATCACGTTGCTTTATCAGCTACTCAAATTAAACTTGGATAACCTTTTTGTAAATTGTTTTGGTATTGTGTTTGATATGTCGGATGATGTAATAAGCCATATAAGTAATTAAAGATTGCAGTATGAGTTATAGTTAAGTCGTTATATAATGATTGAGCTTCTTTCAGAACATGATCATTAATTGCGTTTAAGGTAGTAATGGTTCCGTTTTGATTATTTTGATAAGTGTGTTCTGGAAAACATAAACCTAAACCAAACAATTGATTAGTAATGAACACTGATCAAGGATTTTTGGATCCAGGAATGGTAACAATGATTGCTCTATTCATAAACGGTTTTGTCAAAAATAGTTGACGTTGTTGACTTGATCGTTCAATTAATAATTTATCAAAATAAATCCTGCTTTTTATAAAAGGACAATATTGACACTTACAAATTTGTGATCCATTATATTTAATAGGCAAATTAGTTTGTAATTTTTTATATAAATCATTGCTTCAACTAATTTTTGTTAAATCACTTGTAAATGGTAAAGGTTTAATTTTATTTTTAATATCTTCAGCTAAACGTAATCGTTCTGATTCATAAAAATTAATAGTTGTTTGAACGTTGTTTTGTAAAGCTAATTTATCAAAATTAACAACTCAACTATCACGCGCGGTAACAAAATGTCGTGAGTCGGTAGCAAACACAGTAGGTAATGTTGCGTGCCGTAATGGTAATGAATTATCAGGTCAGAGAACAGTTTGATCAAGTCAATCACCATAAACATCAGGAGTAATGATTGTTCATGTAATGTTAGGATTAATAACTGTTTGGTAATTGTTTAAAAGGTCAAATTTTTTCTGTCGTTTTAAGTAGTCTTCGACAGCATAATAATAAATGATGGCAGGTTGTTTAGTTAAGGTAGGAGTTTTAATTAAGAATATAATTGTAACTGATAAGCGTGAACCGGAACCAAACACCCCTTCACCTTCTTGTTTTTGTAATTCCCCATATGTTAAAGCATTGCCACGCAAATTAATTACATAAATAGTATTATATTCTTCAACAATTGATTTTCTGAATCCTGTTCCACTAACACTCGTTAATCAGCTACCATTAACAACAAATCCTATAATCCCACCCCCCCTATATGTAAGCGATCAGTACTTCATCGAAAAGCTTTGTAGTAGCTATCGTATAGTGAATTAACCAAATACGATGATGATTGCGCGACATAAGTTTTGGCAATACGCTTGTTTAAGTTTGGATAAACAGTGTTTTGATTTTGATCATTGAAGGAGCTTTGACATTTTGAGTAAGGCGGATTACCAATGATGATCGTAATTGGTGGACGCTTCAGATCCATAGAAACATTATTTTTATAATAAGTTTTGTGAAAATGATCTCAATCATGGTAATTTGCTTCGGTTGTTTGAAACGTATCAAGGAAGCGCATTCCTCAAAAGTTAGTAAAAGAGCCTTTGACAGATGGTACTTTTAAATAATAAAAACTATTGATAATATTAATTGAGGCGACATAATAAGCTAATAAAGTGATTTCATTAGCGTAAATTTCATTGGAATATTTATGTAAGATATTGGCTGGGTCAATTAAGTTATTTTCTAATAACCGCACAATAAAACTGCCGGTACCAGCAAATGGATCAATAATATATACTCCATGATCATTAATCGTGGTGTTTTGAAAATGAATGGGCAATAAATCAGCCACTGATTTGACAATAAAATCAACAATCGGAATAGGCGTATAAACAATACCTAATTTTGCAACTTCTTTAGGAAACACCATGGTGAAGAATTTATTATAAATGTTCATAATTAAAGCTTGTTTGCCGCCGGCGGTGTCAATGTTGTCGGTTTTGCTTTTGACTGATTCATAAAATTTGTTTAATTTTTTTTGATCAGCATCATTGGTTGCGGCAGTAGCTAATTGCTTTAACACGGTTTTAAAATAAATATTAACATCATTGTCATGGGCAAATTGATTTTTAAAGAGAGCGTTAAAAATCGGATGCATTACTTCATATTGGGCAATATTATCAATAAATTCTTCAGTTGATATTTCATTATGTGATAAATTGAATCGCTCATGATATCGATTAAACGTGCGCCGGAAGTTGTCATCTTTACGTAAAGCGTCATTAATTTGGTGTTTTTGTGACTCATAAACTTGTTTAATTTCTTTAACTCATCTTAATAAAAAGCCTTGTTCGATAGTTACTGTTTTGGCTTTAATTAATTGACGAAAATGTTTAATTTGGACATTCATTTCACCTTGTTCATCAAATTCATTAATTTTAACGCCGTCACCATGAACTTGTCCAACCATGGCTTTTTGGTTTTTAGTATATTTGCCGAACGTATATGTTAACTTACTAATTTCATCGCCAAATAATTCATCATGAGCAGCTAAAGCATTCATCACATTTCAAACAATTTGATATTCAGGATAATTTTTGCTAAAAATATCATCACCACTCGTTATTTTATCGTTACTTATTACTGGAATAATAATATAACCAAATTTTTTACCAGGAGATTTACGCATCACGCGGCCAATTGATTGCACAATATCAATTTGTGAACTCCGGGCTGATAAAAATAATACCGCATCTAACGCCGGCACATCAATACCTTCGTTAAGACACCGCACATTGGTTAATATGCGTCCTTCAAGAGGGTTTAAATCTTTTTCTAAGCGACTTAATAAGTCATCACGTTCGACGGTTGACATTGTACCGTCCATATGTTCAGCACTTATATAATATTTACCCGGATGGTGTAACTGTTCATAGCTACCAATTTTATTAAATAAACGAGTGATAGCTTTTGAATCATTAATGCTTCCACAAAATGCTACGACACGTTGCATTGGTTCAGAACCAATATCAGTTTTTGCTTCATCATTATCAACAATTACTTTTTTTAAAGCATTAACACAACCCAACAATTTCATGAGGTTTTGGTCAAAATTCTTGTCTTTACTTTCTAATAATGATTTATGTTGTAAGAAATAGTTAATTGTTTCTTGATCAAGATGTTTTTTATCAATCGTTAAAATAAATAATCTATATTCAGTTAATAAATCTTTTTTTACAGCATCTCCAAAAGATAATTTATAAATTTCATTGCCATAATTATTTGTATCATCCATTGATGCATAAGTATGCAGATTTTGTTCTAACTTTTTTTTCAAGGTATCATGATAAATCAATGGCGTAGCAGTCATATATAACCGTTTAGTTCCTTGAATAAATGTTGCTTGATGCACTTTTTTAAAGTTTGATTCATCTTTTTGATTATGTAATGTCACGCCAGTAGTACGATGGGCTTCATCACAAATTATCAAATCAAAGCATTTGATTTGATAATTTGTTTGCAACTCATGAACCACATCAATTGATTGATACGTTGAAAATACCACTGTCATGCCGGGTTTTGATAAACAGGTAGTCAGATTATTACGAACTTGATTAATATTGGTCGTAGCTTTTCAAGGTAATTCACTGATATCATAAGCTAATACTTCATCAAGTTCGTTAATTCGTGAAGCAGTTGGATCAGAACAAATCCACACAAAATTAATCATTGCTTTTTTATGACGGTGTCATTCTAAAAACACTTGGCGTAATAAAGCAATACTTGGTACCAAACATAATACAAAACCGCTAGAACCGGTTTCATGTTCGGCAATCCGTAACGCCGTAAATGTTTTACCAGTACCACAGGCCATAATTAACTTACCACGATCATTAGTTTTAAAATATTCATGCACTGCCGTTAATGCCGTTTGTTGATGATCTCGTAATTGATGAGGCTTGGTAAGTGCTTTCGATCCCATTACTCCTTCACTTAATAATGCTCAATCAACTTGAGCTGTTTCTAAATAAGCTAAATTCATTTTAAAAAATGCAGTTGTACGATTTTTAAAAGCACTCTCAGCATTGACAGATCATTTATTAGTGGTTGATACAAATACACATAATTGAAATGTACGTTGCATTTGTTGATCATCAGTTCAAGTTTTTCCAGAAGTTGCTAAAAATGAATCAACTGCTACTTTATCAATTGTTGTTTCAGCAGCTTGACATTTACATTGAATCGCTCAATAATCACTTTCAGTAGTTAAAGCGATTAAATCAATGCCAGTATCATGACCACCCAGTTGTGATTTATATGGTCATTCATTTCATAATCAAACTTTGTCTACTTTATCGTTATCATAAAATTGATATGAAAGTAAAAATCGTTTAATTAAATGTTCAAAACGATCGCCAACGTCAGTTTTAGAACGAGCTATTGCCCGATATTGTTCGATAATTTTATTAAAATTTGCCATTAATAATTAAAAGTTATGAACTAACATTATCATAAAATGATTAAATTTGATTAGCTTTAATATTAAAGGTTTATTAAAAACATTCTTTAACTATTGATTAGTTTCATTAAGATAATTTAATAAAAATATGATTTATTTTTTATAATCATATTACTTTATTTATAATATTATTATAATAATAAATAACAGCGAGTTTTATTAATTATGAATCATTCCAATAAAAATACTGATGTAGTGTTTATTGAAGCCAACACCATTAATGTATTTTGTGAATATGGTCAAAATGTGCAAAAACAATGGGCAACTATAAGTTTATTAACTCGCATCGAGTTAATCAAACAATGATTAACTTTAATTTTAGAACATCAACATGAGATTGCTTATCAATTAATGACTGATATTTATAAGAGTTATAAACAATGCGTCAGTGAAGTAATAAGATCGGTGGAAACATCACTTGTGATTTTAGAAATGGCTAAACATTTTCAACCAGAATGTTATGATGGGCAGATGTTTGGGGTCGATAATAAACTCGGCATTTTTAAATTGCAACCGAAAGGTTTAATTTTAGTGATTAGTTCTTTTAACTATCCAATTAATTTATCGTTGCCTAAAATTGTGGCTGCTTTAGTAATGGGCAACAGCGTTATTTTAAAACCTGCTTCATATAGTTTTACCTCGTGTGCAATTTTAAAAAAATTATTTAATCAAGTTGATTTTCCAGAACATATTTTTAACATTGTGCAAGGCAAAGGCAATGTTGTGGTTGATTTGTTAATTAAAAATATTAATATTAGCGCAATTTGATTTACAGGTTCAGTTGAAGTTGGTCAATGAATTTTAAAAAACACCATGATTCATGATGTAATGTTAGAGATGGGTGGTAAAGATCCAGCAATTGTCTTAAATGATGCTGATTTAGAACAAGCTGCTAACGCAATTATTAAAGGTGCTTTTACTTATGCTGGTCAAAGATGTACGGCTATTAAACGCGTGATTGTGCTTGATGAGGTTGCTAATGATTTAGTAACCTTATTACAAGCAAAAATCACGCAATTAAGCGTTGGGATACCCAAAACAATTACCGATGATTTTATGGTCACTCCGTTAATTAACGAAGCAGCCGCTCTGTTTGCTGACACTTTAATCAATGACGCGTTACAAGCTGGCGCACATATCGCAAGTCAAAACGGTTATAAACGTGATTTAAATTTAGTATTTCCAACATTATTAGACAACGTGGCGATTAATTCACGGATTGCTTTAGAAGAACAATTTGCGCCTATTTTACCAATTATTAGAGTAAAAACAATTGATGAAGCGATCGAGATAGCTAACGGAACCATTTATGGTTTACAAACCTCCTTATTTACAAAAGATATTAATGGTGCTTTTAAGATTGCTGACAAATTACACGCCGGTACTGTTAATATTAATGCTGAAAGTCAAAGGTCGCCAGATCATTTTCCTTTTTTAGGCATCAAGTCATCATCCTTCGGCGGTTCACAAAGTATTAAAGATTTTTTATTAGCGTCAGTTATAAAAAAAGGAATTATTTTAAATATTAAAACATAATTATATATAATTAAGATAATGTTATTGATTCAATGACAATAAAGGAATGGCATTTATTTTAAATATTACTAAAACTCAATTATTAGAAGCCGGCGTTCATTTTGGACATAAAACCAATTATTGAAATCCCAAAATGAAACCCTATATTTATACTAAAAAAAATAATATTCATATTATTGATTTACAACAAACTACTAAAAAACTAAACGAAGCGGTGCTGGTGATATCGCAAATGGCCGCGGAAGGTAAAAAGTTTTTATTTGTCGGGATGCGTAATAAAGTTAAAGCTTTAATTAAAGATGAAGCTATCCGTGCCAACGCTTATTATGTTAATGAACGATGATTAGGCGGCACGTTAACTAATTTTAAAGTTATTCAAAAAAAAATCAATAAACTTTGAGAAATCGAAAGAAATAAAAAATCTGGGGTGTTTGATAATTTACCAACTAAAGAACAATTTATCATTGATAAACAACAAAAACAATTAGAAAAGCTCGTCTCAGGAATTAAAGCCATGAATCATTTACCTGATGCGCTATTTATTGTTAATTTAAAATATACTATGACGGCCGCTTTAGAAGCTAAAAAAATGAATATTCCAATTTTTGCAATGGTTGATACTGATTCTGATCCAGATATTGTCTCACATATCATTCCAGCTAATGACGATTCTATTAAATCAATTAACTTAATTATTACTCATGTTGTTGATGCAATTCTGCAAAAATCTGATTTTAGTGTGCCAACCCCACCAAGTGATCAGCAAGTAACCGATCCGCTTACAACAATTAATGGTGCCCAATCTCTTAATAACCCAACTGATTTACCAAATTTATCGGCCACTGATGATAATCCCATACCGGAAATAGATAACTAATTATTTAACAACGAGTCATTATATGAATTTAGATAAAATTAAACAATTACGTGCCATGACCGATTTAGGTTTTTCTTTATGTAAAGAAGCTTTAGAAGCGACTGGATATGATTTGCAACAAGCGATTGTGGTATTACGTGAAAAAGGGGTTATTAAAGCTTCTGCATTAACGCATCGACTCGCTCATGAGGGTATGTTGATTATTAAACATCATCTTCATCAAGCGGTGATTTTAGAAATTAATTGTGAAACTGATTTTGTGGCTAAAAACTTATATTTTCAAACATTATGTGAAAATATTGCAAATATGCTGTTAAAGGTTAAGCCGCCATTAGATTATGAAGCAATGTTATTAATCAACATGACTGATGATAAAAATATTAGTGATGTCATTATCGAAGCTACCGCTAAATTAGGTGAAAATATTGGGATTAGTTTTTTTCAAATCATAACTAAACAAGCTACGGAAAGCTTTGCACAGTATGTTCATACTAACAGTAAAATCGCTTCATTAATTGTTGTATCATCAACCAATCATACATTACCAAATAATGAATTATTAAAATCATTAGCCATGCAAGTTGTGGCATCAAAACCAACATTTATATCACGAAATGATGTTGATCAACAAACCGTTGCTGCTGAAACGTTGCTTTTATCAAAACAAATGGATCAAGCTGGTTTAGCTACTAATCCTAAAAAAGAGCTGATTTTAGCTAATAAATTAAACAAATTTTTTGAAGAAATTTGTTTAATAGAACAATTGTATATTAAAGACAGTAGCTTAAAAGTTGCGCAAGTATTAAAAAGCAACGGCTTGACAATCGCGGCAATGTTTTGAAGAGAATTAAAAAATTAGTTTATGAAGTTTATTTATAAAAGTTGTTTATTAAAATTAAGTGGTGAATCTTTAAAAAATAACGATGATCTTTTTTCAAGTAAAAGTATCAAACCGCTTGTCAATCAATTAAAAACCTTAGTTGACCATAAAATTCAAATTGGGATTATAATTGGGGGCGGCAACATTTGACGCGGTAGAAATCAAACTTTAAACATTGATCGCGTATTAAGTGACAATATTGGTATGACGGCTACCGTTATTAACGCGTTAGTGTTTTTTAATGAATTAAATAATCACGGCATTCCGGCGATAGTTTTATCAGCTTATAAAGTCGGCACATTAACTGAAGCATATTCATCAATTAAAGCAAAACAATATTTAGCTGAAGGCAAAGTTGTAATTTTTGCTGGCGGCACAGGATTACCATTTTTTACAACTGATACGGCGGTGATGTTGCGGGCAGTTGAAATCGATTTTGATATTATTGCGATTGCTAAAAATGATACTGACGGCATTTATGATAAAGATCCAAATCTTCATCATGATGCCGTTAAACTTCATAAAATTAATCATCATGATTTATTAAGTAAAGAATTAAAAGTTTTTGATCTTACGGCAACAGCTATGTGCAAAGAACATCAATTAAGCGTGATTGTGTTTAATTTAAATGAACCGGATAGTATTTTAAAAGTCATGGGTGGCGAAATTAAAGGAACGATCATTTCATAATGGAACAACAAATTATTATTGATTATAAAAAACAATTAGAAAAAAACCTAGCTTTTTTTAAAGATGAACTACTGAAGATTCGCACTGGCCGTGTCAATCCGAAAATTTTAGAAGACATCAATGTTAAAACAACTTCTGGCGTAGCGTTACTAAAACAATTAGCTAATATTGAAATGATCGATGGTAAAAGTTGTTATGTTAAGCCTTTTTATCCGGGGATGCTTACTAACCTGAAAGCTGGATTATTGAATAGTAAATTAGATTGTTCAATTAACGAAAAAGATCAAAATTTATTGATTGTCTTTTCAGAACAAACTGGTGAAAACAAATTAAAATTTATTAATAATTGTCACCAAATTGCTGAACATGAAAAAATAAAAATTAGGAATTCACGGCGACAAGCTTTAAATATAGTTAAAGACATGGAAGCAAAAAGTTCAAAAGATGACATTAACAAATTGAAACATGAAATTCAAAAAATTACTGATGCAACGATCGATTCGTTACAAAACATGCTTGAGAATAAAATTAAAGTTTTAAAAAGTTAGAAATCTTCATTAATGAACAAATTTAAAAACCAACAAATTTTTAAAAGAATTACAACTTCGTTAGTTTTATCTTCATTATTAATTGCTTATTTTTATTTAGTAACGACAACAAACTTACATATTTTTAAAAATATTGTCATTTCGGCTTTAGTGTTAACGTTAACTTTTGTTGCCTTAAACGAAATCTTAAATGTTTTATGATTGAAATATAAAATTTATCAATCTTTAAAGGTGCTTTTTTTTATGTTAACAAGTTCGATCGTTTTATGTTTTTGAGTTTACCATTATCAATGATTAGCCTTACAAAATTTTATTTACTTATTAATAGGTTTGTTATTAATTACTTTGTTAGTCAGTTTGATAACCATTTGAATTTTTTATTTTTATATTGATAAAAAACAACAACAATATAATTTTTTTAAATTAATTTTATTTGTTTGATTTAGCATGCTATTAATTGGTTTATTTGGTTTAAATTTGTTATTTTTAACAATTAAAAAACCCATTTGATTATTATTCATGACTGTTTGTTGTATTTTAACTGATATTTTTGCATTTATATGTGGCATATCGTTTGGTAAAACTAAAATCTTTAAATGTTCACCAAATAAAAGCTTAGAAGGTTTTGTGTGCGGCATTTTTGTGAGTACGTTGCTTACTTGATGTTTAATGTTGGGTTTTTTGTATTTAAAGACACAAACAGATTGAGACATAAAGTGAACTTGAACATCTTGACAAATTTATGTTATATTCCCGGTTATGGCTTTTATTATTGCTTTATTAAGTCAAGTGAGTGATTTAAGTTTTTCTTATTTTAAAAGAAAAAATGATATTAAAGATTTTTCAAATTTTTTACCAGGTCATGGCGGAATATTAGACAGAATTGATTCTTGGTTTATGCCCATTTTTTGCACAACATTATTTTTGTTATCGTACAGTTTTTAAATTTTTAAAAATGTATTAAAAAAAGGGTAAATTATGGATTTTTTAACTTTTCTATTACATCATAAATTTGATACTCATAAATATTACATATTAACGTCTTTGTTATCAAAAAGTGAATTTAAACAAAATCCGTCTAATATTGAGATTGTTTTGTATTTTAATCATGAGATAGATTTATCAATGATTGATGAAGTTATTAATTTTTGTAAGTCAAATGTACAACAATCGATTCTTTGAAAAATTAAACCACTGTTTAAATTAGATGATTCAATAGCAACATTTCAAAAATATTTTGAACATAGTTTAAAACACCAAATCATTAAAAATTTACATCCATCTTTACCCTTAATATTTCACGCTCCCACTGAAAAAATTATTAAAAAAGGTTATGATTTTCTTATAACAACTACCAGCAATGTTAAATTGCGTAATTATGAATTATGTTCACAAACGTTACAAAAATTAATTAATGCTTATGGATTCACAGTTAAAAAGTTATCGTTTAAAAACAATATCGTTGATTTTTTTAATCAACCGGCCATTATTAATTTACAAAAACCAATTATTGAACAAGTAACAAATTTCGATGTTATTAAACCCCCTGCCCGTCATCAGAACCTTAAATTTAATGATGAAATTACGACAATGGTTGCACTACAAAACGAGATGCTAATTAACAATTGAGCACGTGTACAAGGTTTTATTTTTAACAAAAATATTATTAAATGAGCCACTGGCAGAACTCCCTTATTACAACTTTTTATATCAGACTATACAAACGTAACGTTTGTAGAATTATTAAGTCGGGATAATAATCTATTTAATGATTTAAAACTTAAACAATGAATTGACGTTGTCGGAATAATTAAATTTGATGATTTTCATAAATGTAATAAAATTTTTTTATCAAGAATGATTGATTTAAAAACTATCACAGAACCTGAGCAATATAAAATTTTTGATAACGAAATCAATAAACGAGTTGAATTACATGTACACACTAAAAATAGTGCTTTAGACGGCGTTAATAGTGTATCAGAATACATTGAACAAGCTGCTTTATGAAATCATAAAGCGATCGCCATTACCGATCATTATAATGTGCAATCATTTCCAGAAGCATCACTTGCTCATGAAAATTTCCCTGACTTAAAAATAATTTATGGAGTTGAAATGGACATGATTGAAGACACAATTGATGTAGTTATTAATGTACAAGATCGTCAACAAAATTTATTTACTAGTAAGCTTGCCTTTTTAGACATAGAAACTACTGGTTTAATCCCTAATCATGATGAGATTATTGAACTTGCTATTCAAGTGGTGCAAATGTCAGAAGACAATCCTTATAAAGTAATCCGCACTTACAATCATTTATTTAAATCAAATACATCTTTAAAAATAAATATTAATAATTTAACAGGCATTACTGATGAAATGTTAGCTAACAAGCCCTTTATTAAAGAAGAATTATTGAATATTAGTAAAACATTGGAAGGATGCATTTTAGTGGCTCATAATGCGCCGTTTGATTTTAATTTTTTAAAAAATGTGTTTTTAGAGAACAATTGTTTATTTAATTTTGAAATCATTGATACTTTATGATTAGCTCGTTTTTTATTTCCTGATAATAAAAAATTTAAACTAGCCGATGTGGCACGTTATTTAGATATTGAACATAATAAGGTGATCGCTCATCGCGCGGACGCTGATGTTTGAACATTAAAAAATGTTTTTTTAAAAATGTTGCCATTGCTTAAAGATAAAAATATTCTAACTTTAGATAATCTAATGATAGCTGTTAATCAATCTCAAAAACGATTGTTACCTTTTATATGAGGCAGCCACATTACAGTATTAGTTAAAAATCAAGCTGGTTTAAAAGATTTATATAAATTAGTTAGTTTATCACATGTTGATTATTTTTTTAAAAATCCTAAAATAACGCGAAGCTTAATTAATCAATTCCGAACCAATTTATTAATTGGTTCGGCATGTCAAAACGGTGAATTGTTTAAAGCAATCCAACAAGATCCAACTAAAATTGATCAATTAATTGATTGGTATGATTATATTGAAGTACAACCATTATTATGTTATGAAAATTTAATATGAGATGAAACATTAACATCACCATTTATTAAAAAACACATTAAAGATTTAATCATCACTTGTGACAAAAAAAATAAATTAGTAGTTGCTACGGGTGATGTTCATTATTTACATAATTGACATGCTCAAGTTCGTGACGTGCTAATTTTTAATAAAGGCTTAAAAGGTATTAATCATCCATTATTTAAAACATGTGAAAAAAAACAAAACGGACCTATCCAAAATTTTAAAACAACCAAAGCAATGCTTGATGAGTTTGCATTTTTGAATGATACAAATTTAATACAAAAAATTGTGGTTGATAATACAAATGCGATTGCCGATCAAATTGAAATTATACAACCTTTAAAAAAAGATTTTTTTGTCATCAAACTTGATAATGAAGAGGAAAATTTAAACACACTCTGTGCTGTAAAAGTTTTAGAAAAATATGGAAATAAGTTGCATGCTATTGTATCAAACAGAATTTCAACCGAATTAAACATTATTTTAAAAAACGGATTTTCAGCAATTTATTTAACGGCTCATGAAATAGTTACTAAATCATTAAAAAAAGGTTTTTTAGTTGGTTCACGAGGATCGATTGGTTCATCTTTAGTAGCTTATTTATTAAATATTACTGAAGTAAATCCGTTGCCTAAACATTATTTATGCAGTAATTGTAAATTTATCAATTTTGATAATATTTCTCCTGATATAAAAAGCGGCTTTGATTTACAACACTTATCCTGTCCTAATTGTAATATCGATTTATTAACTGATGGCCATGATATTCCTTTTGAAACTTTTTTTGGTTTAACAGGCGATAAAATACCCGATATTGATCTTAATTTTTCCGGCGATTATCAATTAGAAGCTCACAATCATTTAAAAACACAATTTGGAGCTGATAAAGTGTTTAGAACTGGCACAATCAGCACGATTGCTTCACGAACTGCTTTTGCAATGATAAAAAAACATTTTGAACTTATCAAACAAAAAGTCAGCAATATATACATTGAATATTTAATATTTAATTGTGTCGGTATTAAAAGAACTACCGGACAACATCCGGGCGGGATTATGATTGTACCACCTGATAATGATATTTTAGATTTCACCCCTTATCATTTTCCGGCCGACGATACATCATCATTATGAAAAACAACTCATTTTGATTATTCGTCGATTCAAAAAAACTTATTTAAGTTTGATATTTTAGGACATGATGATCCGACGGCTTTAAAATTATTGCATGAATATACTGGTCGCGATCCGCTAGATATTCCTTTTCATGATTCAAAAGTTTTATCTTTATTTAGTAGTGTTAAATCTTTAAAATTGGAGGATAGGATTGCAAAAGAGGTTATTGGCACAATTGGTGTCCCTGAATTTGGCACTCCATTCGCCCGAAAAACATTAAAAACATTAAAACCAAAAACATTTTTTGAGTTAGTACAAATATCCGGATTAGCGCATGGAAAAAATATTTGAACTGATAATGCGCAAGTTTTATGAACAACGGGTAAACCTGAATGAACATTAAATAATATCGTGGCTTGTCGTGATGATATTATGAATTTTTTAGTGTTTCATAAAATAGATAGAAAATTAGCTTTTGATATTATGGAATCAATTCGAAAAGGGCATGGTTTAAGTCAAATGTGAAAAAAACAATTAATTGATAATGGTATTTCTACCGAACATATTGATTTTTTTAATAAAATTACATATATGTTCCCAAAAGCCCACGCGATTGCTTATGTTATTATGGCTTGTCGGATCGCTTGATATAAATTGCATTACCCAGAAGAACATTATGCTACTTTTTTTTCAATCAGATCGGGTTTTTTTGATTTATCGATTGTTCAAAATGGTAAACAAGCTATCCATGAAGCATTAGAAATGTTAAAACACAATAAAAAAAAATCCACTTTACAACAAACTGCAAAAGATAAAGGATTGTTTGAAGTTTTTGAAGTAGCATTAGAAATGTTTGAACGAAATATTATTTTTTCAGGGATTAGTTTATCTGATTCAGATGCTATAAACTTTAAAGTGATATTTAATGCCGATCAAAAAAAAGAAATTATTGCTCCTTTTTTAGCGGTTGATGGTTTAGGAAAAGTTGTTGCTAACGCGATTGTAAATGCTAGAAAAAATAAGTCTTTTTCTTCACTTGAAGATTTTCAAAATCGAACTTCAATCAATCAATCTCAATTAAAAAAACTTCAAGATATGGGCGTTTTAAGGTTTTAGGGTTGTTTTTTTGATAAAAATATGATAAAATTAAGATAAGTTAGGTGTTTTTTTAAAAAATGAATAGTGAATTTTTATTAGATTATCTACAAAGTTTAGCAAATGAAAAAGCTATTGATAAAGATAAAATTACTGAATATTTACAAAATGCAATCATTAAACTTTATAAAAGAGAATATGATTCTGACATTAATATCGTTGTTAACTTAGATGAAGTTGACAAAACATTTTCTTTTTATTATTTTTTAACATGCGTTGATCTTGTTGTTGACGATTTTACACAAATCACATTAGCTGATGCAAAACTTATTAATCCTGATATTACCATCGGTGACACCGTTAAAAAAGAAATGAAGATATCAGAAATATCTCGGATGTGGACTTCTTCGATCGGTTATGCTTTTAAAAAAAGCATCATGGAATATGAAAAAGAACTGATTTATCAAAAATATATTTCTAAAAAAGGAACTATTATTAGTGGAATAGTTATTGAAAGAACCCACACCAACATTTTTGTTGAATTACCAGGAACGATTGGTTTTGTACCAAGAGTTGAACAAATTCCTCGTGAAATTTTAAAATTAGGCCATAAAGTTAAATTTTATATATTAGATGTTGTTAAAGACAATCTTATTGGTCAAGTGTTATTATCAAGAACTAACTCACGATTTTTAAAATTATTATTAGAAATTGAAATTCCCGAAGTGAGTAATAATATTATTACCATTAAAAACATCGTTCGTTGTCCAGGCATCAGAAGCAAGATTGTAGTATCAAGTAATGATCCTAATATTAATCCGGTTGGTTCTTGTATTGGTAAAAGAGGTGAAAGAATTAAAATTGTTAACAATGAATTTGCTGAAGAAAAAATTGATATTGTAGTTTGAGATGAAGATCCTTTTAAATACGTTATTAATTGTTTTTTACCAGTAAAAATTATTAGTTTAGACTTAAATCAAGATCAAACTATTGCCGACGTAGTTATACCTGATGATCAATCAAATATAGTTTTTGGAAGATCAGGTGTTTTTTTAAAATTAGTTTCTAAAATTACAAATTTAAAAGCCTTTAATGTAAAAACATATTCTAAAGCTTTAGAATGTAATTTTGATATTAAATGAAACGGCAACTTGACTAAGGAAGAATTAAAAACAAGATTAGATCGAGCGCCCTACACAACAAACTTTTATAAATAATTTTAGTTATTTAAGATTACATTAACTCATGAAACAAATTAATCCACTACATAATATTAAGGAAAAGATCAAACAACTGTCTGTTTTTTTTAATAATCATACGTTATTTTTTAAACATAGTTTAAATGTTAAACAAGTTTCGGACATGTGTGGCATTAATATTGCTGATGTGCTTAAAGTTTTATTAAAAACCAATACCAAAATTAATGCTAAAACTATTTTAACTAATGATGAATTAATCATTTTTAGTAAGTCTTTTAACATTACCATGCAACCAATTGATGATCAATTTATTTATCAGCAATTAATTAAAGCAAATTACTTTGCGCTTGATAAGCATGCCCTTACATCTCGAGCCCCGATTGTGACAATTTTTGGTCATGTTGATCATGGTAAAACTACTTTATTGGATGTTATTCGAGATACAAATGTTGTTAAAGAAGAATTTAGTGGTATAACACAACATATTGGCGCTTATCAAATTACCACTGCGCAACATAAATTAATAACTTTTATTGATACGCCAGGTCATATGGCTTTTTCAAAAATGAGAATGCGTGGTTCAGTAATTACTGATCTTGCTGTGTTAGTTATAGCAATCGATGATGGTATAAAATCACAAACCATTGAATCAATTAATCATCTGCAATCCGCTAATGTACCAATCATTGTGTTTATTAATAAAGTTGATAAACCAAACACTTCAAGCGATTATATCAAACAACAACTTGTTGACTATGGATTAACTTGTGAAGCATGAGGCGGTCAAACGATTACTATCGAAGGTAGTGCTATAAAAAAAATTAATATTGATTTGTTGTTAGAAAATATTGTATTAATGTCTGAAATATTAGAACTAACCACCAATATCAACAAATTAGCGACCGGCGTTGTATTAGAAGGTGGTTTTGATAAAAAACTAGGCTTTACAAATACGTTATTGGTTAAAGATGGTACTTTAAAATTACGTGATGTGGTAGTTATTGAACAAACCTTTGGTAAAATAAAATTAATGGTGGATGCTAATAGTCGTCCGGTTGATAAGGCAATCCCTTCAACACCAATTAAAGTGCTTGGTTTAAATAAAATTTGTAGTCCGGGTGATAAATTTTACGTGGTTGAAAATGAACAAATTGCTAAAGAATTGTTGTTTTTAAACATTACTTCGCCTATTGTTAATGAACTTATTGCAACAGAAAATCATGATATTGATTATTTTTTTAATCTCAATAAAATTGAGAAATTAAATATTATTTTAAAAACTGATGTTTTTGGAATTATTGAAGCGTTAAAAGAATTGATTAATAATTTAACAACATCCGAGAAAGCAATTAATATTATTTCAGCTGCCGCTGGCAGCATTAATGATTCTGACATTGAACTGGCCACATCAACCAACGCAATTATTTACGGCTTTAATACTTTTATTAATGTTAATTTAAAAAATCATAATGTTGCTATAAAACAATATAATGTTATTTTTGATATTATTGATGATTTATTATTGTTGATGAATGAAGATCGTCGTTCAAAAGATAGAATTATTGGTACTGCAAAAGTGCAAAAAGTATTTATACTATCAAATAAAGAGATTGTGGCGGGGTGCATTTTAATCGATGGTGAAATTAAATTTAATAACTGAATTAAGATTACAAGAGACGACACAATTATTTTTAAAGGCAAAATTAAATCATTACGACATGAAAAAAATGAAGTTAATATTATTAAAAATCAATTAGAATTTGGTGTCCAGTTTCATAACTTTAACAATCTGCAAGAAGGCGATATTTGCGTGTCCTTTATTTTGGACAAGTAAATCTTACTTATTATGGCTTTTAATGTTAAAAAATGCGAATCACAACTTTTAAGAATGTTAACAAAAATTTTCATTCAAGACCTTCGTGACCGAAGAATTTTACAAATTAATTTAACCAAAGTTAAATTAAGTAGCAATTTTAGATATGCTCAAGTATATTTTATTACGTTAGCGGCTGATGTTAGTGATCAAAAATTAACTTCTTTATATCGAATGTTAAATAGCAAGCTTGGTTTTTTACAATTTAAATTAGCCACTTTAAAAGAATATAAATTTCGTCAATTACCACAGCTTGAATTTGTTTATGATAAAAATATAGAAAATTTATTACAGCTTGATGTTTTACTTGAGCAAAATTAATGATGTTTTTAATTACTGGTACTGATTATTTCTTAATTAACAACAAAATTACTCAAATCATTCGTCAAACATTTTCAAATACACAAACTCCCCCTCCTATTAAATTTTTTAATTTATTAGATGTAAACATTGTTAACGTGATGATGTATATAAAAACTAATATTGAAAATAACAAACCTAAAATTATTGTTATTAATAATTTTTTTTACACAACTAATCAAAAAATTAATCCCAATTATGTTCTCAAACAAAAATTTTTAGAAATATTTAAAAATTTTTTACTCAAAGAAAATTTAAATAATGATTTATTAATTTTTATTTCACCTTATGAAGTAAACAAACACATCGCAATAACTCAACTAATTTTATCTAAAATACAAGCTGTTCCTTATGTAGCGCAATTGAACAATGATATTGATAAATGTAATTTTATTAATGATGTGTTTAAAAAAAATCATTATCAACCGCCTGCCGGCATTGTAGAAAAAATCATGCATAAATTACCTAATGATTGCTCTATTATTAAAAGTGAATTACAAAAATTATTACTCTATTCGGAATTTATACATAATAATGATTTATCATTAATTAATGATTATATTTTAGAATCGTCTACGTTATTAACCTTACTTTTAATCAACAACAAACCAGCGCTCATGAAATGTTATATTGCATTATTACAACATCATTCCGAACAAGTTATTTTTTCATCTTTAGTAAAATGTTTAAAATTAATTAAATTTGTAGTTTATTTTTTAAATAAACAATCTTTAGATAGCATATTTAAAATGATCAATGTTACTTTTACTGATCAACAAATTTTCCAAAAAAATATTAATTATTTACAAAAATGAAATGTATTAATGATTGACAAACAATTAATGAAGTTATTTGATATTGAATATCAAAACAAATCTGGTAAATCTAATATGAAAGCTAATTTAGATTTATTTTTTTTATGTATCTAATTTCTTTATAATAGTATTTGTGAATCAACAAAAAACCAATTTATCAATTACCGATTTATATTTTAAAATTTGTAAAGTTTTAATAAATTTAACTTGTTTTTTAGACGGGGCAAGAGATTTTTTCAATAAAGAAAGTGAATTAGTTAAAAACTTTATTAACTTATTGAGTACTGCTAAATATTTAGAAAAAACCTATGAAGTCTCAGTGTCAGGCGTTTTTTATTGTGATATTTTATTAAGTGAATTTAATTTCAAGTTTATGTTCGGCAAACCAATCATTTTTAATTTTTTTACATTAAAAGATGTTAGTTTGCAAGCTATGGAAGAAGATTTACGCGCTTTTAAGCTTTATTTAGTAAATATTTTTCATATAGATTTAAAGCAATTAGAAAAAGAAAATTTTATTAGTCACGAACGAATATGTGAATTGTTTTTAAAAGAATCATCTTCTATTGAGCCGCTTTCGATCATATCAGCAGATGAAACAGTAGTAGTTCAAAAAACAATTTTTACTAATGGACGTATAATAAGCGGTAATAATATATTTTTAAATCAAATTAAAACTCACCCCAGATTAGATAATAGGTTTTTCTGTTTTAAATATAAATTTCGGCATATGCCAATAATAAAATTTGTAGTAGCAATGTTTTTATTATTAGTAAATGTTTTATTAGTTACAAATATGATATCATCCGCTAATAAATCTCCTTTTAACAACCCAACATTTTTATCTTTGTCCGTTTCATCAATTATTTTGCAGATGCCGTTGATGTTGAATTGTTTTTATTTTTTTAAACATAAAAATGAGCTTAAAAAAAAGTTTGATTATACTTTTAACATGATTTTACTTATATTGAATGCTGTATTAAATACAATGCTTTTTTTATTTTGTTTGTATCTTTTTTATAAAGGCGATTTTCCAACAAATCCGCAGTATATTTTAACGTTATGCTTTAATGTTTTTTCAGCAATGCTTTTTTTATTATTATGATCAATTAATCCTCCTTTAGATATGAAGAAAATTAATAATGCTAATGAACAATATCAAAAATATTTAGATTCGATAATTGAAGGCAAGGATATATATGAAATGAGTGATTCATTATTTGAGTCGCCAGAAGAAATATGTATTTTTAAGCATTTTTTAAAATTAAAAAAATGTCGTTGCTGTAAAAATTAATTTTATTTATTTAAGTAATTACCGTTTTTAATTCATTAATTCTTTGCATAATTTTAGATTTATGTCTTGCTGCAAAATTTTTATGTTTTATGTTTTTACTGGCCGCTTTGTCTAATAATTTAAAAGCTAAATTTTGAAAATTTTGATCAATTGTTTCGGAAGTTTTTTGTTTAGTATCAATTTCGTTATAAACTCCCTTTAATGCAGTTTTTATAGCAGATTTAGTGCTTTTATTTTTTAAATATCTTTTTTCGTTAGTGTGGTTTCTTTTTATTTGTGATTTAATGCTTGCCATTTTAATCTCATTCTTTTAAATAAATTATACTATATTTAATGAAAAAAATATTTTTACAATAATATTATCATTATGTGTCATTATTTTAATATGATATTAATTTTATATTATAATTATTGATCGCAATTAATCTTTTTTAAAAAAGATTAAAAATAAATGTATTCAATTATGTTAACGCCCATTCTTTTTTTCGGTGGTTCAAACACCAATTTAATTTTAATAATCGGATTAATAGCGTTTGGTTGTTTTATGATTTGAAACAGCTGAAAAAAGAAAAAAAACGCCGCCAATACCAGAAAAGAAAGACAAAAATCAGTAAAAGAAACAATTAAATTATTTTTAAAAAATGAATATGCAGAAAAAAATAAACAAATTGAATTTGAAAAAGTTATCACTAAAACTGGCAAAGAATATCGTTCTAAAGATGTTTTTACAGTATCAGTTGAAATAAAAGATCCCAAAGAAAAAGATCCTATTATAAAAAGAGTTTTTGAATTAGAAGGTACATTAAAACAAATTGATAAAAATAAAAATGAAGTTTTTTGAAAAATTAGTCAAGAACTAGATTACGATCTTTTTGTAGCAGACATTGCTGAAAAAAAACGTAAAAAATCAATTAAAGAAGTTTTTTCAAATTTATTAAACACATTTAAAAAATTTTTTAATGTCCCTAAAGAGTTAAAAAAATTAAAAAAAACTTTTTGCAAAGATTTTTTTAAAAAAATCTTTGCAAAAAGAATTCTTAATAAAAAGTCTTCAAAAGATTTATCAATAATTAAAAAATTCCAATCAACCCAAAAATTTAAAGGCGGCGACAAAGATGAAGAATAGAACAATTACACAATACATTTATGAATCGTTTGATATTTGTTCTAAAGTTGGTTTGTTTCAATTTTTAAAAAACAATCATGATCTAAAATTAAATGCTGACATTTTAAATAGAGAAGCGTGAAGTAAAAAATTAAACATAACTTTGCTTGACAAAAATCTTTTCTTAGATGATGATTTAAATTCAAAATTGAAGTTGTTACTTCATCAAAAAACTGATACAAGTGTTGACAAAATAACTACTTTAAAATATAAAGATTTTTATAAAATGGTTCAAGATCATTTTTGTTTAAATAAAAAATCAATTAATATTGATGAATATTCAACAAACTCTGAAAAAATTTCACAAACTTTAATATCCATTCAAGATGTTGTCGTAGAAGTTATTTTAAATGCAATGTTTCAGTACAAAAACTGTATTTCACAAATTGACATTCTTATCAGAAATAAAGATGGTTGAATAATTATTGGTGTAAAAATGAAAATTAATAAATTTCAAAATACATCATTTATTTCTGGTTTTCAATATCAGTATTATATTTTAAAAAATTTTATTACCATTAATGATATAAAAGTTTGTTTGTTAAATGATGATTTCGTTTATGAAAGCAAGAATAATGAAAAATTAATTAAAACAACGAATTTGATTGCTGAAAAATCTAATGTAACTTTTTTAAATGATATTCAACAGCAACAAACAACATTCGATAATATTATTTTTCATCTTACAACTTTATTAAATCAAGATTTACATGATAATAAAATACAACAAAAAATATTTAATGCTAAGTTTTGTTTTGAAAGGCCATATAAAGGTGACCTCGAACAATCATATTGTCCTCATATTTTTGGTGAATATTTAGCAAATAAACAAACCATTTTAAATTTATATAGAATGTACACAAAAACTAAAATAGCCTTATTATATGAACAACCTTCTTATCTTCTAAGTGATTTAGTAACTAATAAAAAGTTTTATGTTGATCAAACAGACAATCACAAAATACAAATGAATTGTTCTTTAAATGATGTTTTTTTTATTAATTCTCAAAAAATTGATTTTTTAAAGGTTGAAGTTAAGAAATATAAACCTCCGATTTATTTTTTTGATTTTGAAACATTTTCATTATTAGTACCTAAATTTAAAAATACTAAACCTTATTCACAGATAGCGTTTCAATATTCAATTCACGTTATAAAAAATTGAGATGATTTATATCAAGATAAATATCTTCATTTTGAATATTTAGTTGAAGAGCTTGATAAAAATCAGCAATCTGATTTTCGTGAAGTAGTTTTAAAAAATTTAATGCACGATTTATTCAAATTTGGCAAAGGAGTATACGTTTGTTATTATAAGTCTTTTGAAAAAGGAATTTTAGAAGAATTAAAAATAAATTTTCCAAAATATGCTTATCAAATAGATGAAATTTTAGGAGCCTTACTTGATTTAAAAGATTTTTTTAATTTTAATATATATCATCCAAGATTTAATGGTTCTTTTAGTTTAAAAGATGTATATCCGGTATTTGCTCCTGAGCAACCTCAGTATCAAGATTTACCATTAATTCAAAACGGCATGCAAGCAAGCAATCTTTTTTGATTGTTTTATAATCAAATCATTACACAAGCTGATTGAGATAATTTTTATGGATCTTGTTTAAAAGAATATTGTAAATTAGATACATTAGCTATGGTCATTATTTTTAAAGGAGTGTTAAAATTACTTGCTCCTATTTTATGTTAAAAAATAAAAAAATAATTTTTTTTGGAACAACTGAATTTTCAACTGAAGTGTTAAATTATTTAATTAATTTATCAAACGTCGATGTTGTATTAGTTGTGACGCAACCTGATCGAAAATCAGGACGTAATTTAAAAATCAACTTTTCAGCAATCAAAAATTTATGTTTACAAAAAAACATTAATTTTTTACAACCTGAACACAATCTTCATATTTTAGATCAAATATTAATATATAAGCATGATATATTAATTGTATGTGCTTATGGTCAACTGATTCATGATACTATATTAAATTTATCAATTACTTTAAACATTCATCCATCGTTGTTGCCAAAATGGCGTGGACCTTCACCAATTCATTATTCAATTCTTTATGGCGATAAAGAAACGGGCGTGACGTTTGCTAAATTAAACAATCATATGGATACTGGTGATATTTATTATCAACAAAAAATCCTTATTTTAATCACTGATACTAAATTAATTTTAGAAAAAAAATTAATAATTTTAACTAAAAACATGTTGGATGATGTTTTATTACTGATTATGAATAATCAAATTAATGCCATCAAACAAGAAGAATCACAAGCTACTTATTCTAAATTAATTACCAAAGATATATTATTAATTAATTGACAGGCCAGTGCGGTTTGTATTTTTAATAAAATCAGGGCTTTTGCAGATGATTATGTATCTTTTTGTCAATTTAACAATATTAATTTTAAAATTTTTAAAACGGCATTAGTAAATAATGATTATCAACAATATCCAAAAATAGTTGTTTCTGGACAAATTTTGCAATTTTGTCCGGAAGGAATATTAGTAACCTGCAATATTGGTACACTATTAATCATTGAATGACAAAAGGAAAACTTTAAAAAAATTGCCACAAGAAAATATTTTAATAATATTCCTCGGTTTTTAAAAAATAATCATGATTAAAAATATTCGTAATTTTGCAATTATAGCTCATATTGATCATGGTAAATCTACTTTAGCGGATCGAATTATTGAATTTACACATAATATTGATCAAAGATATATGAAAGACCAATTGCTTGATAACATGGATTTAGAAAAAGAACGTGGCATTACAATTAAGCTAAATACCATTAGGTTAGAATATATATCACAAATTGATAATCAATTGTATATTTTAAATTTAATTGATACGCCTGGTCATGTCGATTTTATGTATGAAGTTACTAGATCATTAATTGCTTGTGATGGTGTCGTTTTATTAATTGATGCCACTCAAGGCATACAAGCGCAAACTATATCTCACGTTTATGCTTCTCAAGAACAAAATTTAATTATTATACCGGTTATTAATAAAGTTGATTTACCAAATGCTGATCCGGATAAAGTTATTAAAGAATTAACAAGCGTGTTAAACATTGCTGAAAAAGATGTTATTGAAGTGTCAGCTAAAACCGGCCACAATGTTGATTTATTAATTGAACTTATTATTGATAAAATACCAAGCCCTACATATGTAGCAAATGCTGCTGCGCAAGCATTAATCTTTGATTCTTATTACGATAAATATTTAGGGGTTGTGTTGTTTTGTCGTGTTTTTCAAGGGACATTTAAATTAAAAGACAAAATTTTGTTATTTAATAATCACGCAACGTATGAAATTGTTAAAATGGGTATCAAAAAAATTAATTTAATTGAAACGGCTGAATTAAAAGCGGGTGAAGTTGGTTGAATTGCAGCCTCCATTAAAGATCTGAAAAATGTCACAATCGGTGATACAATTACGCTTTTACACAATCCTTGTCAAAAAGCATTAGCGAGTTTTAAAAAATTATCACCCATGGTTTATTGCGGTATTTTTATGATTGATTCTGATTTTAATAAACTGAAACAAGCTTTAGAAAAAGTTTGATTGACAGATTCTTCGCTAGTTTTTGAGCCAGAAAATTCCAATGGTTTAGGTTTTGGCTTTCGATGTGGTTTTTTAGGTTTATTACATATGGAAATAATTAAAGAAAGATTAGAAAGAGAATTTAATTTAACTTTAATTACTACCGCCCCTTCAGTAACATTAATTGTTCATTTAAAAAATAAACAACAATTAAAAATTAGTAATCCTCATTTATTAACTACGGTAGGCGAGGTGGCATTTATTGAAGAGCCTTACATTAAAGCTTATATAATAACGCCTTCGCAATTTTATGGAGATTTAGTTGAATTATGTAAAAATCGTCGCGGCGTATTTGTTGATGTAGTTTTTATATCTGCTGAAAGAAAAAAAATTATTTTTGAATTACCATTAAATGAAATTATGTTTGATTTTTTTGATCATTTAAAATCAACTTCGCAAGGTTATGCTTCTTTTGATTATGAATTTCTTGAATATCGTCAATCAGACTTAGTAAAAGGTGATATCTTAATCAACGATCAATTAATAGATGCTTTTTCTTTTATTTCACATAAAAGTTTTGTTTTTAATAAACTTAAAAAATTATGTCTTAAATTAAAAGATGTGTTGCCTAAAGAAAATTTTAAAATTCCAATTCAAGGGGTTGTAAATACAAAAATTATTGCACGTGAAACAATCCCCGCTATGAAAAAACATGTTACTGGTAAATGTTATGGTGGCGACATCACTCGTAAGAAAAAATTATGATCAAAACAAAAAGAAGGTAAAAAAAGAATGAAATTATTAGGAAAAGTTAATGTAACTCAAGAAGCTTTTGTATCAATTTTAAAAATTTAATTTTTTTGTTAAGATATAGCCGAAATATAACATAATCATATATATTATGAAAAAAATACCAATCATTAATAATCAATTATTTTTAAATACTAATATGTTACAAATGATTTTATCAAGACGTTTAATGTTTTATTCATTTTTAAAATGATTATTATGCTCAATTTTAACATTGTTATTGATTTGTAATTTAATACAAACTTATATATTAAATGAATCATCCTTATTAATTTTAACTAATTCATTGCCTAATTGAGTTATAACATTCATAAAAAATGATAAACTAAAACCTTTTATAAAATATATGCGTCATTTAGAGTTGGCTTTAGCAATAATTTGTTGTATTAATGTGTTTTTTATATATCGGGTGCGTCAATTAAAATGACAAATTAAACAAATTTGAAAAAATAGTCATAAAGCTGAAGCGTTAGTTAAAAAACATTACTTACACGCTCGCTTTCAAAATATAGGACTAAATTTAGTCATATTTTTATATTTTTTGAGTGCTTTTATGATAACTATCGCTTGCATTTTTTTCCATAAAAAGATAAAAATTAATTTTGATAAATATTATGAAATAGATAATTGACTTTTTTATATTTATTTTTTTATTATTATATTTATTTTGTTATTTTTTTATCATTGTTTTTGTTTTGTTTGAAATAAAAAAATTGTTAATATATTAACAATCCATTATAAAGATATTATTCCAAATGAATCATTAGTTGCCACATATATCTCTAAAAGATACACTAAATTTTTAATAATCTTATTGATTATTGTTTTAATGATTGCAATCATCTTATTTTTATTATTATTTTTTTTTGATTTATCTAATATAACTATAAAATCAATTTAAAACTTAAAATATTTGATTTAATTATTTTTTTTCTATATCATTAATAGAATTAAAAAAATATTATTTTTATAAAAAAAAGAAAAGACGGTTTAAATTGATTATGGATAATATTAAAAATATAAATATGCTTGATAAATATGATGTTAGATTAGACAATAATCAAAATACATGACTTTGTGATCCAGCAGATGAAACTAAAAAAACTGATTTATGCAAAACTTATGCGATTTGTAATATATCAGGTATCGATTATCTTGAATTAACTAACGAACAAACACAAAAACAACTTTATAATATTGATGATTTGTCTTGTAAAACAGATTGATTTGTCCCAACAATATCAGCCAATCCTTATTGCATTGAAACTGTTATTAACGAAACAACTCAAATTAAAAATAATTATCTTGTGATCACCGATATTGAAGGTAAAAAGCTTTTTTATAGTCAACATGATTTGATTGCAATGATTAATCAAAAAGTTTTACCAATCAAGGATATTCACCAAATTATTAAAGATTATCAATTACAAATCACTGCATTGACAGAGTCAAAAGCGCTTGCTTTAGCTGATTTAGAAAATAACCGTAAAATGCATCAAAAAGATTTGCATTTTACAAAAATTTACACAAATAAATTCATTTTTTTAGATTTATTGATAATTATTGATGATTTTGAAAAAGCTTTATTATTAGGGGCTAATAATGATCATGTTACGAATTATTTAAAAGGATTTGAAATTCTTTTAAATAACTTAAAAGACATTTTATTTAAAAAAGGTGTTAAAGAGTTAGTTGTAAATGTCGGCGATAATTATGATTATCACAAACATCAAGTCATAAAATTAGTTGAAAGCGATCAACATCTTGATAACATCGTTACCGAAGTTTTAACTAAAGGTTATTTATTTAATGATATTATATTAAGGCCGGCAATGGTTCATGTTGTTAAAAATCAAAAAACCACATAGTTTGCATTAATTTTATTGATTTTTTAAATAAATTATGTTACTATGTAAAATAATATATTAATTATTTAAAAGAACTAGGAGAAATATAAATATGAAAATTTTAGGTATTGATTTAGGTACGACTAATTCATGTGTTGCGGTAATGGAAGGTAAAGAGCCTAAAATTATTGAAAATTTGGAAGGTGGTAGAACTACCCCTTCAATCATTGCTTTTAAAAATAATGAAATAATTGTCGGTGATGCCGCTAAAAGACAAGCGGTTGTTAATCGAGATACAATCGCTTCTATTAAAAGAAAAATGGGAACAAATGAAATAATAAAGTTTGGAGATAAAGAATATACTCCTGAACAGATTTCTGCTGAAATTTTACGTTTTTTAAAAACTAATGCTGAAGAAAAATTAGGAGAAAAAATTTCTAAAGTGGTAATTACTGTACCTGCTTATTTTAATGATGCGCAACGTCAAGCAACTACTAACGCTGGCCGAATAGCTGGTTTAGAAGTTGAGAGAATTATTAATGAACCAACTGCTGCCGCATTAGCTTATGGGATTGATAAGTTAGATAAAACGCAAACTATTTTGGTTTTTGATTTAGGTGGCGGAACATTCGATGTATCTATTTTAGAATTAAGTGACGGAACTTTTCAAGTTTTATCAACCTCGGGAGATAATTTTTTAGGTGGTGATGATTTTGATGATGTAGTAATTCAGTGATTAGTGAATAATTTTAAAAAAGATACTGGGGTTGATTTATCAAAAGACCCTATTGCTCTTCAACGTTTAAAAGATGGTGCTGAAAAAGCTAAAAAAGATTTATCAGGAGCAATGCAAACTAATATATCACTTCCCTTTGTTTCTATGAAGGACGAAGGTCCTTTACATTTAGAATATTCTCTAACTAGAGCTCAGTTTGAAGAAATGGTTAAACCACTTTTAAACAGAACTATTAAACCAGTGAAACAAGCTTTAACGGATGCAAAATTAACTAAAGAACAAATTGACCAAGTGCTTTTAGTTGGTGGTTCTACAAGAATGCCCATGGTTACAGAATTAGTTGTTGAATTGTTAAATAAACAACCAAATAAAACTATCAATCCAGACGAAGTAGTTGCTTTAGGTGCCGCCATTCAAGCTGGTGTTATTTCTGGACAAGTTAAAGACATTTTATTACTTGATGTAACCCCATTATCACTTGGTATAGAAACTTTAGGTGGCGTTATGACAACTTTAATTCAAAGAAATACTACTATACCAACATCAAAATCACAGATTTTTTCAACCGCCGAAGACAATCAATTATCAGTTGATATTCATGTTCTACAAGGTGAAAGATCTATGGCAAAAGATAATAAAACTTTAGGTAAATTTCAACTATCAGATATTGAATCGGCTCCACGAGGTATGCCACAAATTGAAGTTTCTTTTTCAATAGATGTTAACGGTATAACTTCAGTTAAAGCTAAGGATAAAAAAACCAACAAAGAGCATAGTATAATTATCAAAAGTGATAGATTATCAGAAGAAGAAATTAAAAAAATGGTTGATGAATCTGAAGCAAATAAAGAAAAAGATGAACAATTAAAAAAAGACATTGAAACTAAAAACCAAGGCCAAAATTTAATATATATTATTACCGGCATTAAAGAAAAGAATGTTGCCGATAAGATCTTAAAAGATTCAGAATTAGAAGATTTAACTAAATATCAAAATGAAATTCAAGATTTTATAGATAAAGAAAATTTTAATGATTTAGCATTAAAATTAGAAGAGTTTAACAAATTAGTTTATCAAATAAAAACTAATCTCGATATTCAAGAAATGCAAAAAAAAACTCAAGAATCATCACAAAATGAAATTGATTCACCAGAAGCTGAAAATGATGTTCCAAATGTTGATGATGTTCCAAATGTTGATGATGTAATTGATGTTGAACCCGAACAACAATAATTTATGTCAAAAAACAACGATTTATACTCTATTTTAGGGATTAGTTCTGACGCTTCTCCCGAGGATATAAAAAAAGCTTATAAAACGCTTGCTAAAAAATATCATCCAGATATTAATCCAGCTCCGAATGCTATTGATAAATTTAAAGAAGTTAATACAGCTTATGAAACTTTATCAGATCCTAAAAAAAAACAATTGTATGATCAATTTGGACAAACCGATCATAATAATTATCATAACGAATCTGATTTTTCTAATTTTCGTTCGTCACAATCAGGTTTTGGAAATTTTTTTAGTGATTTTTTTGATAATTTCGGTGATCAATCAACTTCTAGAAGAAGTTACACTAAAAATGAAAACGAAGAAGATGAAGTTTTTGGTTTAAAAATAAGTTTTAAAGAATCAATGTTAGGTTGTTCAAAAACAATCAAACTTAATTTTAATGATTGATGTTTAAAATGTAATAAAACGGGGGCAATTTCATCTAAAGACATTGTATCTTGTTATAATTGTCGTGGCCAAGGGGTTGAGCAGGTTGCCCAAAAAACTCATTTTGGTATATTTCAGACCACACGAACTTGTCAAGTTTGTCGTGGTGCTCGCGAAATTATTAAAAACAAATGTACTAAATGTAATGGTGCAAAAAAATTTAAACGTAATGAACAAATAACGATCGAAATACCTAAAGGTATTGAAAATAATCAAATTTTAAAAGTTAATCAAAGTTTATTAAAAACTTTAGATATTAATGTTAATATTTTTTTAAAAATCATTGTTTCAGAAGATATCTTTTTTAAAAGAATAAGAAATGATTTGTACATAACGCTCGATGTTTCTTATATTGATATTATATTAGGCAGTGAAGTTGAAATACCAACCATTGATGGTGTGATTATTTCAAAAATACCTTCTTCAGTAAATCATAAACAAAAAATTCGCATTAAAAATCAAGGATCTTATATTATAGATAAAAATAATTTAAGAGGTGATTTATATGTTGAATTGAATTTAAAAATTCCACAATATATTAACAACAAAACTGAACAATTATTACGCGAAATTAATAAAGAAGGTTTTAGTCCAAATAAAGATTTTATTAAAAATTTCAAAAAAACTTGATAATGTGATTCTGTTTTGTTAAAAAAATATGTTTTTTAACAATTATCTATCAATTTAACACCACCATATTTTTTTTCAAAGTTTTCTTTATTAAATTAGTAATTAAAACATTTATCAAAAACAACATTTAATTTGATATGGATGCTATTTATTAATGAGCAATTTTATATTAGTATCAAAACCGCTTCGTGAATAATTCTTTTTTATATAAGAATAAAATTTTAATTCTAATGCTCAATTTAGCTTTAATACCTGATTTTTTAATTTTAACTGCTATTTTATTGTTTTTTGATAAATTATCGGAATTTTTACTTTATTTCACTATTGTGATGTTTGTTATTGCTTGAATATGAATATGAATTTATTGATCCATTTGAAAAAAAATAACTAAATTTTTACAATTGCAAAATCAAATCGTTAATGTGATTGTTTTTATTATAACATTATTATTATTATTTGTTTTAACAATTTCTATTGTACATTTTTATCACCCGAATAATAATACACTTTGGTTTTGTTGTCTTTCAGTTTTGATTATATCTTTTTTTGCTTTTTGCTTTGTATATTACTTACACACGAAATTATTTTTTTTGTGTATTAAGTGGATAAACATTAATAAAAAAGATATAATTAATTTTAATTAGAAATGGATTATTATAAAAATGCCGAGTGTTGTTTATAAAGATGGCGAAACAATAGATCAATTAATAAAAAGATTTCAAAAAATCTCTGTAACAAAACGTCGTGAATTTAAAAAAAGAGAATTTTTTTTAACAGTTAATGAAAAAAACAAACTAAAACAAGAATTTAAATTAAAGAAAAAAAGAATAAAAAGTTAATTTTTTATCTTAATTGTTCTTTCCTCATAGATCTTATTTGTCTTACTGATAAAATTGTTTTTTTATTATCAATTTTAACAATTTTATTATTATTGTTTCATTTACGTCGCGTCGCGTTTAACGCGTGAGAACGTATATTGCCAAACAAAGGCTTATTTTTTATATACACTTTTTTATTAATCATTTTTTAATATATAATTATTTTATATTAATAGTGAATAAAAAAAACAATATATTGATATAAATTAGGGTGATTTTATTTGTTAGAAATAAATGGATTAATTTTTAAAAAAATGTTGCTTAGTGCAAATAATAATTTAACTAATTATTGTCTTTTTTTAAACGATATTAATTTATTTCCTGTTAAAGATGGTGATACCGGAACTAATATGAAAATTACATTTTCTAAATCTTATGAACAATTAGAAGAAGAATTAACAAAAGTCAAATTAAACTTAGAACTAACAAATTCTTGTTCTTTTGTTGCAAAAATTTTTTCTGATAATTTATTATTAAATGCCCGTGGCAATTCTGGTTTTATTTTTTCGCAATTTTTTATAGGTTTTTCAAATTATGTTAAAAATTTTCATATTTTAGATAAATTTATTTTTTCAAATGCCTTTTTACAAGGCGTCGATGCCGCATATAATTCTGTTTTAGAACCGGTTGAGGGTACAATGTTGACTGTTATGAAAGAATCTGGCATCACATTAATTGAAAATATAAATACATTCACCAGCATGATTGATTTTTTTGATTTTTTGTTAAAAGTTCTAAATAACAACCTTAAAAACACCACCAATATTCTTGAAGTATTAAAAGGCACTGACCTTGTAGATGCTGGAGCATTTGGTTTTGTAAAAATTTTTGAAGGCATGTTGTCAGCAGTAAAGTTTAATAAAATAATTAAACTAAAAAACCAAACAAGCACAAGTATAAATGTTGTTCCGGTTTATAATGATATCGAAGAAATATATGGTTATTGTACAGAAGTATCTGTTTTAAAAGAAAAACCGATCAACATCGATAATGTTAAAAATCATTTAAAAACAATGAATAATAAATCAATTAACGTTATAAATGGTGATAAATTAATAAATATTCATTTACATTCATTAGTTCCAGGTGATGTCTTAAATTATTTACAACATATTGGTTCTTTTTTAAAAGTCAAAGTTGAAAATATGGATGATCAAATTAAGAATAAATTACAAAATATTAATAACAACTTAAATTCAACATCTCAAATCAATAATTTAAAAACTATAAATATAACAACTTGTGAAATATTAATTTTGTGTGAAAATAAAATAATATTTGATTATTTTAAAAAAACTTTAAATATAAAAAATATCGTTATTTTCATCGATTCATTTAAGTTTTTTAAAGATTTAATTTTACAAATTAATACAAAAGAAGTGATAATAATACCGACCACTTTTCAATCTTATATTTCGGCCAACGATAATTATCAAAAATTTATGCAAAAATATACTAATTTTAAAATTCATCTTATCAAATCATTTTATTTACCCGAAGCGATAGTTTCTTCATGTTTTTATAATAAAGCACTTTCACTTGCTAAAAATATTATTACAATTAACAAAAGTTTGTCCAAATTAAATATTTTACTAATTCAAAATCAGTTTAGTGTTAAAACTAACTTTACATCACAACAAAAATATTTTGCAATTTTAATAAAACAAAACCAAATTTTTATTGAAAACACAAACTTAATTGAACTGATTATTGCGGCTTTATCAAAATTACTTAACAATGATGTAATAATTTTATTTATATGTGTTAACAAAAAACAATTTATCAATGAAATAGCTGCTATTTCAAATTTTGTCACAACAAATTTTTTAAACATTGAAATTAATATTTTAAACATTGATTATCAAAATGAGCTTCCGTTTATTTTTGGAATTGAATATGAATAAAAAACGTATTGGCATAGATATTATGGGTGAACCAGGTGCTGCTGAAGCGGCAATAATTGCAATTGTTAATTTTTTAAATATATATGATGACGTTGAAGTCACTATATTTGGAAAAGAATCTATTGTTAAAAAAAATTTTAAATTATTGCGTAAGGCTAAATTTTTTGTTAATTTAAAATTTGAATATACTGATGTTGTTATTTTATCAACTGACACCATGAAAACTATTAATAATAAAGCAGACGCTTCAATGTTAAAAATGATTGAATCATCTAAAAATAACTTGTTAGATGCGGTTTGTTCTTCAGGCAATACTTTAGTATATTTTTTTAGTTGTTATACAAACTTAACGTTAATTAAAAAAACAATTAAACCGGCCTTATTAGCAACATTTCCCACTACATTAAATAATAAACGTTTTATAACTTTAGATGTTGGCGCCAATTTAAATTGTAACGCACTTGATTTGTTGAATTTTGCTCAAATGGCAATCATTTACTTCAATTTAACAATTAATATCCAAAAACCTGTAGTAGGTATATTAAATATTGGTATTGAAAAAACTAAAGGTCACACAATTCAGCAGCAACTTTACAAAATGCTTGAAGATAATAAATCAATTAATTTTTATGGAAATATTGAGCCGCGTAATGTTTTAAATGGTGTAGTTGATATTGTTGTCTGTGATGGATGAACAGGTAATATTTTTTTAAAATCTTTAGAAGGGGCATTTATAAGTTTATATAAAACTATTAAAAATAATGCCACTATAAATGTTAAAAACAAACTAATTAGTTTGTTTTTAAAAAACCAAACTAAACAATTTTTTAATAAATTTAATTATCATGAAAGTGGTAGTGCTTATTTTATTGGCTTCAAAAAAGTAGTTATTAAGACTCACGGCGAAAGTGATGCTTCGGCTTTTTTTTATGCATTAAAAATGGCTTATGTATGTGTTGATAAAAAGATTAATGAAAGAATTCATGAAAGCATTTAATCAAATACAAATTGAGCAGTTTCAACTGTGATTAAAAAATTTTAATTTAGTTCCTAAAAATTTAGATTTATATATCACAGCATTAACACATACTTCAGTTTTTAATGAATGTAAAAAGTCTTATCAAAAGCTCGAATTTTTAGGAGACGCCGTGATTGATTTAGCGGTTTCGTTGTATCTTTATAATGTTTATAAAGATGCTGGCGAAGGAATTATGACTCATATTAGAGCATCTTTAGTAACACAAACTACATTAAGTTTGGTTTGTAAAAAAATCAAATTACATGATTTTTTAATGATTGGTAAGAGTGAATTATTAAATCCACATACTAATAAAAATAATTTTTTTGCTGATATTTTTGAATCTTTTATAGGCGCTTTATATTTGGATTTAGGTTTTGATGTTGTATATAATTTTTTAGAAATTTATTTATTCAGCCTTCTCTTAAAAGAAGATAATCTCTTTTTTGATTATAAAACAAAATTAGAAGAGTATATGCAGCAACATAAATTACATAAATTACTTTACAAAATAAAAGCGATTATCGTTGATAAAGAACATTTTGACACACTTATTGAAGTTGAAGCTTTTTATAAAAATATCAAAGTTGGATCAGCAACAGCAAATAAGCGTAAAATAGCTGAGCAAATTTTAGCAAAAGATATTCTCGACAAATGCGAAAAAAACCAGAATTTTTGAAATAATATATAATATAATATAATACAACACACAAACAATTGTCGTGTTTCACTGCAATAATCAAAGGTTTTTTAATGTTTATGATGAATGATAACGAATTAAATATGTTGCCAATATTAGTTACTCGCGGTTTATACATTTTCCCTCACAACAGTATATCTTTAAATATTGGGCGGATTGAGTCTTGTAATGCTATAGACATGTCATTAATTAATTGTAACAATCAAATTATTTTAGCATCACAAAAGGATATCATGATTGATTTTATAGAACTTGATAATATAGAAAATACTGGCGTGGTATGTGAAATTATTTCATATGCAGACAAAATTGGTGTTACTAATTCTCATGATTATTTAGTAGAACTAAAAGCTTTATTTGTAGTTAATCTTACAAATATCTTTTTTGATCAAGAAAAAAATTGTTTTATTGCTGATATTGAAGCGTTACAAAAGGAAATAGTAAACAATAAACTAATTTTTAAAGATAGTTTTGTTTCAGATAATTTAGAAAATCTCAATTTTACTATTATTTTGTTAAAATTAAAAAAATTAGTTGATGAAGAGAATTTTCCGATTGGATTATATAAAGATTTAATTATTACATCACAATCCGTTGGTTCTAAAGTAGAAAAAATAGTCTATACCATGGCAACTTTTTTACCTTTTTTACCTAAAGAATTAAAACAACAAATATTAGAAGAGGTTTCAGATAATAAAAATTTTTGATTATTATTCAATTATATTAAATGTGCTAATTCGTTAGCGGTTGAAGAAGAAATAAATTTAAAAATAAAAAACAGAATAGATGATCAACAAAGAGAATATTTGCTTAGAGAAAAAATGCGAACAATTAAAGAAGAACTAAATGAAAAAGATCAAGATCTTTTTATTCCGATTTATTTACAAAGATTACAACAAGAAAATTTTCCAGCAAACATTAAAAAAAGAGTAAAAGAAGAAATATCTCGTTATGAAGCGATCCCTCAAGTTTCTATTGAATCTAATATCATAAAAAATTATATAGATGTTATTATGAATTTACCTTGATATAAAAAAAGTAAAGAGACCATGGATTTAAAAAAAGCTAGAATAATCCTTGACACTAATCATTTTGGTCTTGAAAAAATAAAAGATAGAATTATTGAATATTTAGCGGTTTGTAAAATGACTAAATCATTAAAATCTCAAATTATTTGTTTTTTAGGATATCCTGGCGTAGGTAAAACTTCTTTATCTAAATCAATTGCTTGTGCTTTAAATAGGTCTTTTGTAAAAATAACGGTAGGCGGAATTAAGGACGAATCCGAAATACGTGGTCATAGAAGAACATATATCAGTGCTATGCCTGGTAGAATTCTTCAAGTTATGAAAAAAGCTAAAACTATTAACCCAGTTTTTTTAATTGATGAAATAGATAAAATGTCTTCTGATTATCGAGGTGATCCAGCTTCAGCGATGTTAGAAGTGTTAGATCCGACCCAAAATCATGAATTTTCTGATAATTATCTTGAAGAGCCTTATGATTTATCAAACGTAATGTTTATTGCTACAGCTAATTATATTGATAATATTCCTAAGCCCTTATTAGATCGTATGGAAATTATTGAATTGTCTTCTTATACAGAGCTTGAAAAAATTGAAATAGCCCAAAAGCATTTAATTCCTAAAGTAATTGAAACTCATGGATTAGAAAAAGAACTGATTGTTTTTAATGAAGATGCGATTGCCGAAATTATTAGACATTATACAAGAGAGTCGGGGGTTCGTGAATTAGAAAGAGTGATTAGCAAAATAACACGCAAATTTATTGTTAAACTTTTAAATAAAGAATTAAAAGAAATTATCGTTGATCTCAATTATGTTGCAATGTTTTTAGGTCAACGAGAATATGAATTTACAATGAAACATGATAAATTACACGCGGGAGTGGTTACCGGTTTAGCTTATACTTCTTTTGGTGGCGATATCATTGAAATTGAAGTAGAAAATTTTGCTGGTACCGGATTATTAATTTTAACTGGTAAACTTGGTGAAGTTATGAAAGAATCAGCCAATACTGCGTTAAGTTATATAAAATCCAATATCAATCATTTTAAAATTAAGTCGGATTGATTTAAAACTCATGATATTCATATACATGTTCCTGAAGGAGCGGTGTCAAAAGACGGCCCTAGCGCCGGCATTACAATTACTACAGCCATTATTTCTTCAATATTAAAACATCCGGTTTCAAAAGATATTGGTATGACGGGTGAAATAACGTTGGTTGGTAATATTTTACAAATTGGTGGATTAAAAGAAAAAACTATTTCAGCTAAACGTGCTGGATTAAAAACTATTTTAATACCAAAGACTAATCAAAAAGATATCGAAGAAATACCAGAAGAAATTAAAAATTTTTTAAACATTGTGTTTGTTGAAAAATATGATGAAGTTTTTCAATTTATTTTTAATAAATAATTAAATATTATTTTTATGTTATAATCTTTATAATATTTCATTTCATAATGTTTATTCGTTTGTTCTTTGAAAACTAGATACATATAAATATATTTTCTTTGTTTTTTTTGAGAGTTTGATCCTGGCTCAGGATTAACGCTGGCGGTATGCCTAATACATGCAAGTCGTGCGGAGTGTTTTTAACATTTAGCGGCGAACGGGTGCGTAATATATATTTAATCTGCCTATATGACTGGAACAACCATTAGAAATGATGGCTAATACCAGATATGTTGTTTTTACATAAGTATTAATAATGAAAGGAGCGTTTGCTTCGCGTATAGATGAGAATATACTGTATTAGTTAGTTGGTGGGGTAATGGCCTACCAAGACAATGATGCATAGCTGACTTGAGAGAGTGAACAGCCACACTGGGATTGAGATACGGCCCAGACTCCTACGGGAGGCAGCAGTAAGGAATTTTTCACAATGGGCGAAAGCCTGATGGAGCGATACCGCGTGATCGATGAAGGTTTTAGGATTGTAAAGATCTGTTGTAAAAGAGTAAAAGCTAAAATAGGAAATGATTTTAGTTTGAAAGTATTTTACTAGAAAGCCACGACTAACTATGTGCCAGCAGTCGCGGTAATACATAGGTGGCGAGCGTTATCCGGATTTATTGGGCGTAAAAAGTGCGAGGGTGGTTTGATAAGTTTAAAATTAAAATGCAAGTTTCAAGTTTGCAATGTTTTAAAAACTATCTCGCTTGAGTTTAAAAGGAGTTAGCAGAATTCTGTATGTAGTGGTGAAATACTTAGATATACGGAGGAATGCCGATAGCGAAAGCGGCTAACTATTTTATTACTGACACTATAGCACGAAAGCGTGGGTAGCAAATAGGATTAGATACCCTAGTAGTCCACGCCGTAAACGATGAGTACTAGACATTATATTGTAGTGTCGCAGTTAACACTTTAAGTACTCTGCCTGGGTAGTACGAACGCAAGTTTAAAACTCAAAGGAATTGACGGGGACCCGCACAAGCGGTGGAGCATGTGGTTTAATTCGATGATACGCGCAAAACCTTACCAAGGTTTGACATCCTATGCAAAGTTATAGAAATATATTCTGAGGTTAACATAGTGACAGGTGGTGCATGGTTGTCGTCAGTTCGTGTCGTGAGATGTTGGGTTAAGTCCTATAACGAACGCAACCCTTTTTCTTAGTTGCTAACATTTAGTTGAGTACTTTAAGAATACTGCTAACGTAAGTTAGAGGAAGGAGGGGATGACGTCAAATCATCATGCCCCTTATGCCTTGGGCTACACACGTGCTACAATGGTTGGTACAAATTGTTACAACTTCGTGAGAAGTAGTGAATCACATAAAACCAATCTAAGTTCAGATTGAAGTCTGCAACTCGACTTCATGAAGCTGGAATCGCTAGTAATCGCAGGTCAGATATACTGCGGTGAATACGTTCTCAAGTCTTGTACTCACCGCCCGTCAACTCAAGGGAGCCAGGAGTACCCGATATCTCACCATGTGTGGGACTACGGTAAGCTTGGTAACAGGGAGTAAGTCGTAACAAGGCACGGGTAGCGGAAGCTGTTCGTGGATTTATTCAAGTGAAAACTGTCTATGTCACCTGATTTATCAGGTTGCATCAGATTTATAACGGTCGTTACTGATTTTTTAAGCAATTAAAATCTCAACAGTTCTTATATGCTGTCGTTCATATAAGCGAAGAAATTCGTAAAATTTTGACACTTTGGAAAGACAGAGACTTAAACAGAACAAAAGAATTTGTTTGATTAGGTTAAGTTAATAAAATTCTTCTAATATTATGATGTTGTGAAATATATGAAAATATGTATAATAGGTATACGTAGTATTTTTTCTTATGGAAAATTTACTACATAAGATGGTGGTGATAAATGCGCGCGTAGCTCAGTTGGTAGAGCGCTCGACTGATACTCGAAAGGTCCTTGGTTCAACTCCAAGCGCGCGCACCAGAATAATAAGAAAAATAAATCTCTGAAAGGGGGTTTGTTTTTTTATTTGACACAAAAACCTCACCTCTGATATACTACATCCATCGGAAGCAACCCTTTATATAGTTCTGTCTATATCGAGGATTTCCATTAGGTCGGAAGCAACCCTCTATACAGGTAAGTCTGTATCGAGGATTTCCCTTTTATGGAGTAGTTCAATGTATGATATTGGCTGCATCTATGTATATATTTGTTTTCATAATCCAATAATCTTAACTTAAAGAGGTTAAATTAAATTAAAAGAAATGATAAAGAAATTCTAAAGTTTGTTTTTATGTTTTAGTCATACATGATATGATTTAAATACATATGACAGAATTATCTAACAATTTAAATCCAAAAATTTTTTCAGAGTTAAAAGAAATAGAACAACTTCCTATACGAAAAGGTTTTGGTGAAGGTTTACTTTTAGCTGGTGAGAAAAATAAAAACATAGTTGGTTTGTGTGCAGACTTAACAGAATCAACACAGATGAATCTTTTCCGTGATCGTTTTCCTGAACGCTTCATAGAGATGGGTGTAGCAGAGCAAAATCTAGCCTCTGTAGCCTCTGGAATGGCTGCGCAGGGAAAGATACCTGCTATGACTTCATATGCCATGTTCTCACCGGGACGTAATTGGGAGCAGATTAGAACGACTATTTGCTACAATGATAGGAAGGTGATTATTGCAGGTTCTCATGCTGGTATATCAGTTGGTCCTGATGGTGGAACACATCAGGCTATTGAGGATATTGCTCTTATGCGTATCATACCGAACATGACTGTTATCTCACCATGTGACGCTATAGAGGCTAGAAAAGCCACCCTTGCTGCTTTTGAATTTACACAAAAAACTCCTGTATATATAAGACTTGCTCGTGAGAAAACACCTATCATAACAACAGAAGATTCACCTTTTATTATAGGGAAGGCAAATGTTTTGTATGAGTCAAGTCTTGACGTCAATGTTGACAGAAAGTTTGATACTCTTATTTGCGCAACAGGAGCACTTGTGTATAACGCACTCTTAGCCGCTAAAGAGCTTGAATCAAAATACAATCAAAAAGTCGCTGTGATAAATTTTCATACAATAAAACCACTCGATACAGAAACTTTGTTTTTATATGTTGAGATTTCAGATAAGATTATTACTGTAGAAGAGCATCAGATAGCAGGAGGTTTTGGTTCCGCTATATGTGAGGCAGTGTCAGAAAAATATGCCAAGGTTATACATCGTATAGGTGTTAAAGATAAGTTTGGACAATCAGGAACACCAGCTGAGTTGATAAAGTTTTATGGTATGGATGTTGTGGATATAGTGAGGATGAGTGTATAATGTTTGTATGTCAACAGAAAATAGTATCTCATTTGATGAGAATAAATATAAGATAAAATCACGAAGTATACTTGTTCAGGCTGAAGTGCCTAAGATGATAACGTTTTTAACAACTAAAGGTATAGTTAAAAACGAGAAACAGGCACAGATGGTTTTGTTGGGTGCTACTGCGTGTTTTTTCATAGCTTCTATCTTTGTGTTTATGGTGTTTGTGTTGGATGTAGAGGTGTTTAATAAAAATCCACAACCAACACAAGAGCAGATACAGATGAGAGAAGAGAGGATGCAGAAAATGCAACAAGTGAGAGAACAAATGCAAGGTAGTACAAATAACACAACAAATCCACAATAATATGAAAATTTTAAACAAATACCACAAGGGCATTTCTATATTTCTAACTCGCTACGCTCCTAAGAAATATAAGTCAGGTTTTACTCTTATAGAACTTATGGTTGTTATATCTATCATAAGTTTATTGTCTAGTGTTGTTTTGGCATCAGTGAAGTCTGCTCGAGAAAAAGCACAGATCACAAAAACAGTAGCTGAGATGAAGTCATTGCAGGTGGCATTGGAGTTGTATAAAAATAAGTTTGGGGTGTATCCACAAGCGGATTCTTACGGTAACAACTATGATGACGAGCCAGCATGTACATATATTTGTGGAATAACAGGGCTTCGGTCGGATTTAGAGGGTTTTTTTACTACAGAATTAGTTAACAATAAGTTCCTTTCAAAAGTTCCACATGCCCCAAATTATCCAAACAATTGTAATGCGAATTGTCTAAGTAGTGGGTATGTACTGGGGTATGCAACAGGTGAAGATTATTTCCAGGGGACGCTGTTTACTGATATTACTAACCCCTCATACTTTACTTGTAATAATGTAAAAATTAAAAATTATGTGATTTACTTTTTTCCCAATACTAAAAAAGTAAATTTACCCAAGTTAGGTTGGTATAGTGGTACCACTTACTATCCTGATACAAG
>JAYUTB010000011.1:0-27748 GCA_043756005.1 Spiroplasmataceae bacterium
GTTTATTACACCATCCGACGTATCAATTACAATATCAAAACAACTTACAAAAAGGTTATCCAAACTTAATTTGAGTAGCTGATAAAACAACATGATGAACGATTAGTAATATTGGCCGTCAATTAGCTGAACTTCATCTTAACTTTGCAACCATTACTCCAACAACAACTTCTCCGGTAATTTTCAAAGGAATAGCCGAAAATATTTACTACGTTACAAAAATGAAATATGATAAAGAAACAAACAATTTAATTTTTAATAATTATATTAAAATTACTAATCTACCAACCAACATTTATGATTATCAAGTGTTTGGAAGATCACCTTTAAAATGAATCATTGATTATTATCAAGTTTCGATTGATAAAGATACTGGCATTAAAAATAATCCTAACCAACTTGATAGCATTAAACAAAATCCAAAATGATTATTAGATTTAGTGTTAAGGATTATTAATTTAACCACGCAAACATTATCATTAATTAATGAACTTACTAAACAACAACTGTAATAAATTATATTTGTAATTTTTATACAAAACATGATAATATAAGTATATAAATTTGATTTAAAGTAAGCTTATATATGAAATTATTAAAATATCTAAACTTCAATAAAGTAGTTGTATTTAGTTTATTGTCGATACCAGCATTTGTTACTTTAATGTCAACAAAAGATTGTTGAGGTGAAATTACATCATTGTCAGATGTATCTCCAAAAGGTTTTGCAGACCAAATCAAATTATATAAAAAACCTCCTTCTAAATTAACTAAAGAAGAATTAGAAATATTATTAACTAAAGAAGAATTAGAAATATTATTAGCTAATAATATTGGCTATTTTTTTAAATCAGATATCAATAAAACATACAAAAACAAAAAAAAATTACAATACAGTGATTTAAAAATTAAAGTAACGATAAAAGATTTTGATCAAAAACAAAGATTAGATCCAAAATATATTACTCAAGAAAAAGCATTAAAAATATTTTATCTTGATGAATCATCAACATTAATTGGTGAAATTGATTATTTTGAAATGTTAAATTACGAAACATTATCAGCAAACAAATTAACATCACAAAAAGAATTTAATCCTGTAATTCAAGCATTAATTAAACATTTACTCTTACAACAATCTAATAATCCAAAGCATGAAGATTTATTAAAGACAAAAAAGGAATTTAATGATGCCTTTTTAAATTTAAAAACTTTTAAAGACATAAATAATCATTTTAATGATTTAATAATAAAAACCCCAATTATTAGTAATTTATTAAATCAATTAGATATTAAAAATCAAGATTATAAAATTGCTGACACAAAAAACGCTGCCGCAATAGAATCATATAAGAAGGCTGAAGAAGCATATAATACTGTTTATAAAGACTTAACACAAATCAATCAAAAATTGACAATTAATGTTAATACAAATTTGTTTGTATTAGTTGATGGTACTAAATTAACACCAGCCGAATTCAACCTTGCCAAAGCGGAATGAGATGCAATCAAAGCCAATACTTTATCACCAGATAAAAAAACCAAAGCAAAAGCAACATTTATTGCTAACTCAAACGTCACCGAAGTTAGCTTAAAAGATGGTACTAAATTAACACCAGCCGAATTCAACCTTGCCAAAGCGGAATGAGATGCAATCAAAGCTAATAATTTATCACCAAATAAAAAAATCAAAGCAAAAGAAACATTTACAAAACTAGCATCACTTAAAGCATCACTTGCACAATTATTAACAGTTAAAAATACCCAAGAACAATTGAAAAATGAACAATCATTATCTTTTACAACCGCTATCCAAAACAAAAACACTGTACAAGATAATTTTTTTAATGAAATTAAAAAATCTAGCAATCCTTTATTAACAAAACCAAACATTAACAATTCACAACAATTAACTGAATTAGAACAAAAAATATCAGATTTAATATTTAAAAATGAAGCTGACTTTTTAACTTTTTTTAAATCTGAAAAACTGAATATTGATACAAAAACAAAAACCGATTTTGTAGCAATTAAAAAAGCATTAAAAAAAGATGATAAGGTGTCCAAAAAAGCATTAAATAAACAAGTTAAAGCATTCTTAACAAATGAACAAAAGAATAATAATCGTAGTTTTAAATTATTTGCAAAAGTTTCTGAAGATTAAAAGCATATCTATAAGAACTGTAGCAAAATGCTGATAAATGATTGATTATCATATCAATACATTTATATAAACTAAATGATATTAAATCAATTACTATCATTGTACTAAAAACTATATTGCTCATTTGCTTAATTGTGTATCAATCTTACGAGATTAAACAATCATCCGATTGATATTTTTTAATATGATAATGATTACTCCTTTTTTATTAATCAATATTTCAATATTCTATAGTAATGTTGATTAATAAATTTTAACTAACCATAACAACTTTTAATCAAATTATTAAAGCTACTACCACTCAAAATTTCTACTACGTTACCAAAATAACATATTATCAAACAGTCAATTCTTTAATTTTTAACAAATTTATTACCATTACTAATTTGCAACTTAACATTAATAACCATCAAATCTTTAAACACTCACCCAATCAAATGAATTATTACATGTTATAAAATCATCATTGATAAAGATGACTTCATTAAGAACAATCCTAACCAACTTGATAGCGTTAAAACAAATTAATAATATTTATTAGATTTAGTGTTAATAATAATTAACTGCACAACGTAAACTTTAGTATTGATTGACACATTTACTAAACAAGTGTTTTTATAAATTAAATTAATAATTTTTATAAAAATATGATATTACATATTTGTAAATTTTTTTTACAAGAAAAGAGAATCTATTATGAAAAAATTATTAAAATATACAAATTTAAATAAATTAGTTTTATTTAGTTTGTTAGTAATTCCAGCAGTAGTAACGTTAACGTCAGCGAAAGATTGTTGAAATGCAGTAACATTTGATGATGTTGATCTAAGTCCTAAACTTAAACAATTAATAGAAGATTTTAAAAAATCACCAACTGATAAAAAATTGTGAGCACAAATAGAAGTATTACTACATATTGAAGCTAAAATGTTCTGAAATAAAACCGATAATGCTGATTTCCCTTTTAAAAAAGTAGGTGCATATAGTAAGTTTGAAATTAAAACAAGCAAATGGTTAAAAGATCAAAATTGAAAAACATCTTTGTTATATTATAAAATTCATGATTTAGATACTATATTAACAGATTGATTTAAAGCAGAAAAAGTTGTTACAACAGAAGCAGCTAAATTAAAAACAAGTGATGATAAAGATGATTTATTAACCGTACTAAATGCATGAAAACAAGCAATAGATGTTAAAACGAAAGCAACAGAAACAGCTAAATTAAAAACAATTGATGATAAAGATGCTGTATTAACCGTACTAAATAACTGAGCTAAAGCACAAACATAAGCAGCTAAATTAGATGTTAATAATTCTGCTGACACATTATCAACCGTGCTAGATGCATGAAAACAAGCAATAGATGATAAAGCGAAAGCAACAGAAGCAGCTAAATTAATTGTTAAATTACAAAAGCAATTTACTGATGTTAATTATAAATTAAAGAAAAATTACAACACAAAATTCAATATTGAAGCTAAATTAGCACTGAAAGAGACATTATCATCAGTGCTAGATGCATGAAAACAAGCAACAGATGATAAAGTGAAAGCAACTGAACAAGCTAAATTAAAAACAATTGATGATAAAGATGATGTATTAACCGTACTAAATGCATGAAAACAAGCAACAGATGAAAAAGCGAAAGCAACAGAAGCAGCTAAATTAGCACTGAAAGAGACATTATCATCAGTACTAGATGCATTATATAATGCATCAGATGATAAAGCGAAAGCAACAGAAGTAGCTAAATTAACATCTATAACCAGCACTGATGATTTTCAAAAAAACATTATTGAACTAAAAAAAGCTAATAATGAATTAATTCAATCATCAACAGCCAAATCAACATTATTTACTAATAATAATTCGTTTCTAACATTAATTACAGATATAAAAGAATCAAAATAAATAATTTTTATTCATAAATTTTTGATTTTTTCATGATAACATACATATATTAATATAGAATTATAATATTTATTATATGATATCAATTGCTATTGTTGTAGGTTCTAAAAATGATATCGTTCATATTCTTGATGGTTTAAGAATCTTACAAGAGTTTAAGATTACTTATGATTGTCAAATTGTATCAGCCCATCGTACGCCTGATTGATTATTTACGTTTGCTAAACACGCTAAACATAAATATCAATTGGTTATTGCTGGAGCGGGCGGTAGCGCTCATTTACCAGGCATGATAGCGTCATTAACTGATTTGCCAGTGATTGGTGTACCAATCTATAATCATGATGGTAAATCAGTTAATGCGCCATTAATGTCAATGTTACATATGCCCACCGGTGTACCAGTTGCTGTAATTGATGGGATGATTAATGCGGTTTGATTTGCCATTCGCTTGTTAGCTTTACATGATGATCATTTAAAAAAACAATTAATGGATGCTATTAAAACTCAAACTGATGAAGTCTTGTTGGAGAATAAAAATTTAAATGTTTAACATATGAATATAATTATTTTTGGTGGCGGACAACTTGCTTATTTATTGATGAAATCTTCTCCCGAACATCGCTATATTTTAATTAGTAATAAATTAATTAAACCATCATTAAAATTAGCTAAGTTTTGATATAAATTAGAAGATAAAGTTATTGTATCATTAAAAAAAACTAATACCGTGGTGACTTATGAATCAGAACAAGTCGATCAAAAACATTTAGTTTTTTTTAAAAATCTTGTTTATCCAAATCTTGATTTTTTAATCATTACGCAAGATCGTTATTTAGAAAAAACATTAGCTACTAAATATCAACTTAATCCGGTAGCGTATCAATTGGTTAGTATATTACCAGGCAAGACGCTACATCTTACATATCCAATAATCATTAAATCATTATCTGGCGGTTATGATGGCAAAGAACAATGATTAATTCAGCATGATGCTGATTTATTAACAATTCCTTTAGCTACATATTTAGCTGAAGAGTTTTGCAATTTTGATTATGAAGCTAGTTTAATTGTCACGCGTGATTGCTTTGGTAATATTTATCATTTTCCAATTCCTAAAAACACTCATCATCAACAAATCTTAATTATGTCACAAGTATTACAAGATGATATTAAGTTTCCTGACCATTTATGAACCAAAATTAAATCATTAATGACTGATTTTAATATTATTGGCACGATTACTTTTGAATGATTTGTGAAAGCTGATCAATGATATTTTAATGAAATTGCGCCCCGAGTTCATAATTCTGGTCATTATACTGATTACGGATGTCAAGTCAGTCAATTTAGAAATCATATCTTAGCGATTACGGGACAACCAATTATTAAACCAATCTTGATTATCCCAACAACAATGATTAATTTAATTGGTAATGCGTATGATCGATGAAAAAGTATTCGTCTTAATTATCCACATGTGCATTTTTATGATTATGAAAAAATTATTTACAAAAAAAGAAAAATGGGACATTTAATTATTACTAACCCTAATATTCAATTGTTACATGACCAAGTTAATGAATTATTGTTGCAATTATATGATAACTTAACACAAAACAACTAACTTTTATTGTTATATTTAAAAATCCTATCCTTAAAAATTGCTATTAGAGAGTAATCAATCGATTAATAAGTTATTAATAAAAATATATAATTAACTATATTTATGTTTTTAAAACGGATCTTTGTTACTAAAAAACCAGCATTACAAGATATCACATTACATCATGATATTGCTGATTTTTTAGGGTTAGATCTCATTAATTTAACTACTATTAATGTTTATGATATTACTTATTGACAAGCTAATACGTATGATTTATTAATTAATCAAGTTATTGCTGATCCAATCACCGATCAAATTACTGATCAAGTGTCATTATTACATAATCAATACTTAGCTTTTAAATTACTTGATCATCAATTTAATCAAACTAACGATAGTAGTTTACAATGTATTAAATTATTAACTAATGATCAAGTAACTATTAAACATTCATGATTATATATATGAGATGTTCTATTAAGTGATGATAATTTTTTAAAATTAAAAAACTATATTATTAATCAGCAATCTCATGTTATAAAAGATTTATTAATGCCAACGGCTGTTGAAGATCAATCATCTTCAACAACGATTGGTTGAACAAAAGCAATTGTAACTGGTTTTCGCATTTTTTCGCCAGCAGCAATTGTTACCATGGTGAAGCAATTTGGTTTATTAATTAACTTAGCTAGTTGATATGCAATTCAAAACTATTTTATTAATCAGCATCGTGATCCAACTGTGATTGAACTTTATTTTTTTGATACTTATTGAAGTGATCATTGTCGTCATACAACGTTTCATACTACTTTACAAAATATTACAATTGGCGATCATCCTTGAACGGATGATTTGCAAGCTACCTTACACAGTTATCACACTTTACAAGCTTCATTAAAGATTACCAACACAAGTTTGATGGATTTAGCAACGATTAAAGCAAAACATTTACAATCATCTTTACCAGATATAGATATTTCTGAAGAAAATAATGCTGTGTCATTACATTGTCAAGTGGTGAATGATAATTCATCAATTGATCAGTGAATTATTCAATTTAAAAATGAAACTCATAATCATCCCACTGAAATTGAACCATATGGTGGTGCTGCCACGTGTTTAGGTGGGGCGATTCGGGATATTTTAGCAGGGCGATGTTTAACTTATCAAGCGTTACGCATTAGCGGGGCAGCCAATCCAAATTTGCATCAATCATTACCGGGTAAATTATCGCAACGTTATATTACTAAAAAAGCTGCCTTAGGATTTGCTAATTATGGTAATCAATTCGGCATAGCCACATCTTTTGTCAAAGAATTTTATCATCCCGGTTATGTTGCTAAACGTTTTGAATTAGGGGCTTTAGTTGGTAAAACATTACGTAGTAATGTAGTTCGATCACCATTGGTTGTTCATGATTTAATTATTTTACTTAATCTAACCGGTAAAGATGGTATTGGTGGTGCGCGCGGTTCATCAATCATGCAAACTGATCAAACAATTATCACCGCGCAAGCTGAAGTGCAACGGGGTAATGCGATTGAAGCGCGACAAATCCAACGATTGTTAACTAATCCATTAGTCGCGAAATGCTTAAAAAAAGTTAATGATGTTGGGGCAGGTGGTTTAGCCGTGGCGTTAGCTGAATTAGCACCAGGCATGACCATTAATTTAAACAGTGTACCTTTAAAAGAACCAATTACTAATCCAGCTGATATTTTATTTTCAGAATCACAAGAACGAATGGTATTTGGAATTGATAGCCTTCATTGAGATTCATTATTAATCATTGCTCAGCAAGAAAATGTCGTGATGACGGTGATTGGTCAAGTTACTGAACAACCATTGATTAGTTTTTATTGAAACAACGATCCAATCGTGCAGGTAAGTAGTGCATTTTTAAAAACCAATGGGGTTTTAAAAATGCAATCCCAAGTTACGATTGGATCGTTACAAGCGATTCATCGACCATTTACAAAATACGATTCATTAGTTACAACTTTTTACAATAATTTAGCTGACATTAATGTGGCGTGTCAAAAAGGCTTATCAGCCATGTTTGATGCAACAATTGGTGCCACTACTGTGATATTACCTTATGGTGGCCGTATGCAACTTACTCCATCACAAGCCAGTGTGCATTTAATTTCACTTCATGCTAAATTATGTACGATTGTCGCAGTTGGTTTTAATCCTTATTTAACTGAATTAAATCCTTATTTAGGAGGGATGTATGCCGTTATTGAAAGTATGATTAAAGCTATTCTGGCGGGAGGCGATTGACTGAAGATTCGTTTTTCGTTTCAATCATTTTTTGCATCATTAGCTGATGATCCCATCAAATGATCCGTTCCCTTGTTAGTATTATTAGGGGCTTTCAAAATACAACATTATTGATCTTTGCCAGCCGTAGGCGGCAAAGATAGTATGTCCGGCAGTTATGGTAGTTATGCAGTACCACCCACGTTTGTCAGTTTTGCATTAACCTTTGGTAATAGTGATCGATCTTTACCAACTCATTTACAAGCGGATAGTAATTATTTATATTTATTTCATCATGTGCCATTAGCTAATCAGTTGCCTGATTTAATTCAATTAACCGAGATTTTTAATCAACTAACTAAGTTAATTGATAATAAAATAATTGTGGCCGCATTTGCTATTCAATATGGTGGTATAGCTGAAGCGTTAGCAAGTATGGCATTTGGTAATCAATTATCATTTGCAATCTCCACGCAGGTTGATTTATTTGCGTGAAATTATGGTTCAGTGATTGTTGAAACTAATCAACCACTAATGGCTGAAGCGTTTATTGTTGCATTAGGTAGGGTGCTTTTATCATGGCCGTCGGCCATGATAAACGATCAAGTCGTTGATTTACAAGTAGCCCTTACTAAATGAATGGCACCACTTGCTACTATTTGACCTTTAATAGCAACTAGTTCAGTATATGCAGCCAATGTAACATGTATTAATAATCGTTATGCTAAACAAATGATTAATCTGTTTCAGCATGATATTGTTAAAGTATTAATATTGGTGTTTCCTGGCACTAATTGTGAACAAGATATAAGGCGTAGGTTTGATATTTATCCACAAGTAAACATCACTGAATTTGTGTTTCAAAATCGTACCACGGAGTTAATTAACATTTCAATTATTAAGTTAGCTGCTTTAATTATCACTACCCAAATGTTAATTATTCCGGGCGGATTTAGTTGTTTTGATGAACCTGATGGAGCGGGAAAATATATTGCTAATGTGTTGATGTATCCATTAATTAATCAAGCTATTAAACAATTATTAGCGGTTAATGGTTTAATATTAGGGGTTTGTAATGGTTTTCAAGCTTTAGTGCGGGCTAAGCTATTAACTGATTTGCCGGTTGTGTTATGTAAAAATACTAATGCTGGTCATATTTCAACGGTTGCTAAAGTTAAAGTTATCAATCATCGTTCACCATGAATGAGTGGTTATAAACTTCATCAAGTGATGTTAATTAATGTGTCGCATGGTGAAGGACGATTAATGATGGATCAGCAAACTTATGATTGTTTAGTTGCTAATCATCAAATTGCCTTTCAATATGTAAATGATAAAGGTCAAGTTAATAATGAATTAAATGGTAGTGTTGCTGGGATTGAAGGTTTAATCTCTCCCTGTGGGTTAATATTAGGGCGCATGGGTCATCCCGAACGATCTGTTACCAATACTGCTCAAAACATTCCTGACTTTCAAGCTGAAGCTTTATTTTTTAGCAATGCTATAAGTTGATTTTGAAAACAAAAATAAACATAATGTGATGAATTAATCTTTTTCACAAAAACTATATATGGATGAAATAAAACTGAATAATTTTGTAATTTTGTCATTAATTATTCATTAACCAATGATTAATATTTTTTATATATTTAACATTTTATTATTTAGTTATAATATTAATTAATGATAATTATGAATTATGGCAAATTTTAATAAAATCATTGAGTATTATCGCCAAGCAGCTCGCGACAAAAAGAACACGGGTTATCATTTTGAAAATTTAATCGCAAGTTATTTCAAACGGTGTCTAGTTTATGATAATGATAAAGTAGCCCAAATTTGATTATGAAATGATTGACAATATAAATCACAACTTGGTGTCAACATGTTGGGGTTGATTTAGTAGCGTTAACTAATGATGGCGATTATTGAGCAATTAAATGTAAATTTTATGATTCTGAAGCTATGATCGATAATCAAGCTGTTGATCAATTTTTAACAACTGCTGGTAAAGAATGAATTGACAATAAACAGCGAAAACGCTCCTTCCAGTCATGTATTCTTGTTTTAACCACCAATAATTGATCCAATCAATTTAATAATGTTTTAAAAGAACTAAAACCATTTTTTCGTAAAATTACTTTATCAGATTTATTATCCGCTCCGATTGATTGAGAAGCGTTAAGTAAAGGAGACATCGATGATAAAGTCTTTTGTCAAGTTCATGAATTACGCCCCTATCAAAAAGAAGCTTTAGATAAAGTACATGAGTACTTTAAAGCTAATGATCGTGGTAAGTTGATTATGGCCTGCGGCACTGGTAAAACATTTACCGCTTTGAGAATTGCTGAACATGAAACCGGTTCAAACGGTTTTGTGTTATTTTTAGTGCCAAGCATTGCTTTATTAAGACAAGTATTTTTAGAATGAAGTCAACATAGCAAGCGAGAGATGAATTTTTTATGGATTTGTTCTGATAAAAATGTTTCACGAATTAATCAATCAGATGATGAAGATAATTATGATGATAGTGAAATGCCATTACCTGCCACAACGGATGTTAATCAAATTTATGAAAATTTAAAAAAATATTTAACAAAACCATCCATGACCGTAGTATTTTCAACTTATCATTCAATTGCTGTAATTGCTAAAGCACAAGCGATGATTAATAAACCATTTGATTTAATTATTTGCGATGAAGCCCATCGTACTGCCGGTATTAAATTAAATAATCGAGGTGATGAACTTTTTTTAAACAAGTGCATGATCAAAAATTTATTCAAAGCAACAAACGACTATACATGACTGCTACCCCATTAATTTATCATGATAACTTAAAAACTCATTTAGACTTCAAAAATAATATTCTTATATCAATGGATGATGAAGCTAATTATGGCACTGTGATTTATCGATTATCTTTTCAACAAGCTGTTGAAAAAAAATTATTAACTAATTATAAGTTAATGATTTTTACCATTGATCAAAAAGATCTTGATCAAAATACAATCCAATATTTATTGCAACATAAATCATCATTAAAAAGTAATTACCCCAATTTCGAACAAAACATAATTAAATTATTAGGTTGTATTAATGCTTTACAAAAAGACATTGTTTTTAATGACTAAGCTAAAGAAGAAATTGGCCGAAAACCAATGCAACGTGCTTTAGCTTTTTGCAAAAGCATTAAAGATTCAAAAGCTATAACTCAATTATTTAATGATATTCATGATCATATCAAAGACAAATATCCGGGGACATATGTCGTAAGTGCCCGACATATGGATGGGACAATGTTAACTATTAAACGTGATAAATTATTAGCATGATTAGAAAAAGATTTAAATCCCCTTGAAGGTCGCTTATTAACAAATGTGCGTTGTCTTCGCGAAGGCGTTAATATTCCGGCATTAGATGCCGTTTTATTCTTGTCGCCGCCAGGACCTCATAAGTCGCCAATTGATATTGTGCAATCAATTGGCCGAGTGATGCGTACATCACCCGGTAAAAAACTAGGGTTTATTATTATTCCGGTACTGATTCAAAATAAAAAAACTTTTGGTGATGATATTTTTTCAAATAATTATCCAGAATATCAAGCTGTTTGAAACGTAATTAAAGGTGTGCTTGCCAACGACGAATCTTTTGTTGGTGAAATTCTTAATTGAAACAATAAAAATGCAGAAAAATATAATAAAAAAGAACGACTCATTTTTGCGTCAACCAACAAAGATCAAAATAACATTAATAATTTTGATAATAATTTTGATCAGCTTCTTAATTTGATTAAAGTTAAAATCATATCCCATCAAGAACTTTATTGATCGCAACAAGTTCATGACATTAATAAAATTTATAAATTACAAAAAGAACAAATTAATGCTGTTTTACTTAATGATGCAAACTTTAAACAGAAGTTTTATCAATATTATGAACTTATAAAAATATCAAACAATGAACATTTATCACAATCAGCATTCATTGAGATGATTGCTCAACGTGTAATTATGAGTCCAGCTTTAGAAGTAATATCAGCAAATAATTTGATTCAAAATAACCAAACTGATGTTTATTTAAATACCATTTGCAAGCAATTAACTACTATCAAACCAAGTGATTTAATTAAATTAGAACAATTTTATGAATTAGTAAAAAATAAAGTTACCAATATTAACCCAGCTGATAGCAAACAATTCTCAATTATGGATATTTATAATCAATTATTTAAAAAAAACGTTCCTAAAGAAATATTAAAACTAGGCACCAGTTATGAATTACCTCCTCAGATTGTTGATTTTTTTGTAAGTTCAATTACCGCTTTAATATCAATGCATTTTCAAGAAATTACTATAAATAGTCAAAAACAAACTACAACTTGTGAAGTCTTAAAAAAATTACTTCCTGATAGTTATATCTATAAAGGGATATCATATTCAAGTGAATTGTACAAGAATAGCTATCACAAAGCTTTTCGATGAAGTGCTGATAATGATAACCCTAATGCAGCAAGTATTATTGGATTTGTTACTGATGGTGAATGATTAACCGGCGTTAGTGGGGCTTGATTCAGAAAATCAATTGAGCGTAAACACGGTGTTCGCACAATTTATGTGATTAATTTACAAGATAATTGAAAAAAAGCTAATCCTATATTTGGCTGAGCAAAAATGGCTATTGTGTTTTTAATTAAAAAATTTACCTTAGATGAAAATAAACCACAAGATACAATTTATTATTGTGAAGTTGCAGATGATTGAAATAAATTTGAAAAACTAAATAATTTTTGAACTTTTACTAATTCAACTATTCAATGAACAACCATTATCAGGCATTTTGAAGGTGATTGATTAGATAAACCACTTTGACTTTCTAATTCATTACCATTTCAACATGACCCATCATTAAAAAAAGTATTCAATATTAATTTGCGAACTTGTATTCATAATTGAGTTGTAAATTTTAACAAAGATTATTTAAAAAGTAATATTCAAACTACCATTGATTTTTACAATAATGAACGAACATCTTTAGCTAAAGATATTAAATTTAAAACTAAATCACCATTATTAAATTTATTGTTATTTTTTTATAAATTACTCATTTCAAATAAGTTTTGGAGTTTAATTAAACAACCATTATCAACAAATGTACAAACCATTTACCATCCATCCCGACTTTTTAAGCTTCAATCACATCCCTTTATTTGAACTAATGTTTACTTATACCAATCATCACATGACATTTTAAGTCATCAACGTCAATTATTTTTAACAAAGCCGCTCATGAATCGTGCCATTGTTGTTTCATCCCCGGGCAACAAAAATCCCTGATCAGTATTTATTATCAATCAATTATATGGTGCCGAATCAATATGTTTTCCTGAATACACTTATCAAACTAATCATGACGGAACTATAACAAACCTTAGCGTTATTACTGATCACACTCTTTCATACGCGCAATCATTATACAATGATTTAACAATCACTAAAACTGCTATTTTCGATTATTTATATGGTTTATTAAATCATCCTGCTTATCAATCAGTATATCAAGTTAATTTACAAAAATCTTATCCAAAACTAATTTGAACTTCTTCAAAAGAAACCTGATGAACCATTAGTAAAATAGGAGCACAATTAGCTAATCTTCACTTAAATATTGAAAATATTTCTTTTAACTACAATTTTGTTCATGTTATAAATAAAAAAACTCAAAATATTTACTATCTTGACAATATGAAATGATCTGACATCTCAAACACGTTAATCTTTAATGAATACATAAACATTATTAATATTCCAACCAATATCAATCACTATCAAGTTTTTGGAAAGTCTCCTATTAAATGAATCATGGATCATTATTTAAAAACCATATTACCAAATGGCATTGTTGTTGATCCTAATCAACTTGACAACGTTAAATCAAATCCTCGCTATTTATTAGATTTAGTCTTAAAAATTATTAATTTAACAACCCAAACTTTAGCGTTACTTGACAAGCTTAAAACACAAGAAATTCCTTAAAACAGTTAATTATTTTTGCCAGAAGCTTAAATATTAAAACTTGAATAAATGAAATTAATAATTAATATCTGATATGTGAACCTTATTTTTAGCTTTTAAAAAAATATATTTTGAATATTTTTAAAGACTTTTTAAATATTATAATAATGATTTCACTTTATAAATGTATTTTATTAATAAAATACATCTTTTATTTTAAAGGCCCAATCATATACATAAAAAATAATCTGATGTTTCTTATAAAGCATACATTTTACCTTTAATGATATTATAAATGGGTCATCCTTGTGCTTTTGTACCTCATAATGGACTATTAGTTGCTTTAGATAAATTATGATCAATGTTAATTGTTTTAATAGTATGTAAATCAATAATTACAAAATTAGCTATTGCATTTACTTGTAACGCAATAGCTAATTTTAAAATTTTAGCTGGATTAAAAGTTAATAAATTAATTAATTTTTCAAGACTAATTAATTTATGTAACACTAATTTAGTATATAACACCGGAAATAAAAATGGATATCAAATAAACCCTGGCTTGGCAAGATCGAATGTGACTTGTTTATCGCTATGTAAATGCGGCGCATGATCAGAAGCAATCACATCAATAATACCTTCATTAATTGCTTTGATTAAGGCAATGCGTTGTGTAGGTGCTCATAATGGTGGATTAACTTTTCATATACCATCGTTAGTTGTAATATCATTTGCTGATCACAGCAAATGATGTGGTGTTACTTCACAAGTAATATATTGATTAATAGCTCGATATGCTTTAATTAAATTAATACTTGGTTGCGTTGAAAGATGAGCAAAATGACATGGACTTTTAATGAACGGTAATAAAGGCTCATAACACTTGATAGCATTAGCTTCTCATTGTGGATGTAAGCCTTCATAACCAAGTGTTTGATCATTAATTAACGTTTGTTCAGGTAATAACATTGATTGACAATGTAGTGATATAATTTTATCAGTATGGGCTAATTGTTCAAAAGCCTGTTTTAATAATTGTCCATTATCAATATTATGACCATCATCACTATAACCAACCACCTGATCATGACATGCTTGCAAATTAGTTAATTTTTCACCAGCCAAATTAATGGTTACGGCTCCAAAAGTTTTTATAGGCACGATACTTTGTTGGCATTTTAGGGCTCATTGTTGAATTTGATCAATATTATCGAGACAAGGTTTCGTGTTAGCCATGGTACAAATTAATTGATAGCCGCCTGTTAAAGCGGCATTACCAATCGATTGCGCCGTTTCCTGGGCTGCTTCATCAAAATCACGGGCATGAGCATGTAAATCAATCAGCCCAGGAATTAATATTGTACCAACAGGGATATTAATGAGCTGGCCAATTAATTGATCACCTAATGCTAATATTTTGTCATGTTTGACTGATACATTAGTATTAATTCAATGCTGTCCGTCAAAAATATTAGCATTGACAATGGTGTATAAATCAAATTTAAGCGGTTTCATAATTGCTTTTTTTAAGCATTAATTGATCTGATAAATTTTTTAAAAATGTAGTCACGATGTTTAATTCAGTTATATTAAATAATTGTTGGGTGATGGCTAATTGGATAAATTCATCGATATTAGTTAATGGAGCAATAGTTAAATTACGTTTTGCAAATTCATGCAATGTTGCGGTAATGTTATAAGAAAATAACACTACGGCACCAATAACGTGTAATTGATGTTCTTTGGTTAATCGATCTGCGATTTTTAAAATCGTGCCGCCCGTTGCTAAGACATCGTCAACTAATAATACGCGTTGTGATTTATAAACATTACCTTCCACAAAACTATCTTCTGCTTGCGCTTGCGCACGAACATAAACAAACGGTTTGTTTAAGATTTTAGCTAATAAAATTGCTCAACTAATGCCGGCTGTAGCAATGCCAATCACCATATCAATATTATCACCAAATGTTTCCTTAACTAATTCACCTAATGATGTAATAATTTCTTCTCGTTCGTTAACAAAAGATAATATTTTACGATTATCACTATAAATTGGTGATAATGCGCCTGATGTTCATTGAAAAGGAGTGGTAATATTACATTTAAAAGTTTCTAACTTTAAAAACGTTTGCATGATTTTTTGCATAGTTATAGATCCTTTAATGATGACATTTGATTAGTAGTATGTAATTGTTTAAAAAATGTCATGAGTGCGATCGATTCATCATTGGTTAGCGGTTTATGATTTAATACATCATTAATATCAATTAAAGTACATATTTTAACCTGCAGTTGGGTTCAAAATTTTTCAACTAAATGAGGATCATAACTAAATAAACTGACGATGCCTGTTACTTGTAATTGATATTGGTCTTTAAAAATATGAAATAACCGTGCCGTAGTTTGACCAGTTGCAAAACAATCATCAATCAGAATTACTTTATCACCTGGCTTAAATACACCTTCAATCATATTTTTTTTAGCATGTTTTTTACTAAACGGTCGCACATAATTACATGTTTTATTTAACTTGATGGCTAATAAAGTTGCTCAGCTAATCCCCGTTGTCGAAATGCCGGTAATTATGTCGTAATCATCTTGAAAACTAGTTTTAATCGTTGCTGCTAATCAATCGATTACTTGATCCCGTATGTCATTTAATTGTTCTAACAGGATAAAACTATTAAAATATATTGGCGATCAGACGCCATTTGGTCATGGATAAATTGCTTGAGGATTTGTTTTAAAAACATCTCGATCTAAACACAATTTTATGAATTGAAGATTAATAATGTTAGATTTTTACTTTGCTAGTTATTAAATTCAAGGACTGTTTAATATCTTGAAATCGCTGATAAGGTTGCCGATCAGTAATAATTTCTCGGCCAATCACTACATAATCAACATCATTATTTTTAATATCGTCTAAATTAGCAATTCTTTTTTGATCATTGAGTGGCGCGTTAATACTAATCCCGGGGCACACTACTTTTAAATTACTGTATGTTGCTTTAATTTTTTTAACTTCATGTACGGAACAAACTACCCCAAACAAATTACATTGCGCCGCAATGTTAGCTAATTTAATGGTTTGTTCGTTGATCGTGGTATTAAATAATTGATCACAATCTTCATCATCTAAATTAGTTAGCGTCGTGACCCCAAATAATTTAATATTTAATTTATCTGCTGTTATTTTTGCTTGTTGAATGGTTTTTAAACCACAACTCAGATGAATAGTTAAAAAACTAATCTTGCTATCTTGTAATGTTTCAATTGTTTTCACAACGGTATTAGTGATATCATGCAATTTTAAGTCAAGAAAAATTGTATAATGTTTTGCTAAACGCTTTATCAAAGATAAACCTTCTTTAGCAAACAATTCTAAACCAATTTTTAATAATGGTTTTTCTATAAAAGGTATTAAAAAATTATCTAATAATTGCGCATTAGCAAAATCACAGGCAATAAAAATGTTATTTTTATTAATCACAACAACATTAATTATATTTTAAAATATTCAATTAATTTAATTAATTTATGTTAATAGTTTTTTAAACACAAGCCATCCGATTATGGCTGAAGTTATGATAATCTTTCTGAGTAGATTACATGTCAGCCATAATCGGATTTTAAGTACTAACAATCTTATCTAATTGCATCTTTTAAAGTTTTAGCAACTTTAAATTTAACAACGCTGTGAGCTGGGATTGTTATCTTTGCTTTTGTGCTTGGATTAACGCCAACTTTAGCTTTTCGTTCAGCAATTTCGAAAGTTCCAAAACTTGATAAAAAGATTTTTTCTTTATTTTCAAGTTTTGCAGCAATCGTTTCTAAAAATAAGGTAATAACTTTTTCAGTTAAATCTTTTTTAATAGATAAATCGTCTGCGATATGATCAATCAACATTTTTTTGGTGATTAATTCTTTTTTCATTATCATATTTACATTCTCCTTTACTTAATTTAACTTTATATATTATAAAGCGTGTTATAAAACACATTTTGATTTTATCAAATAATTAATAAATAAAATCATTTGTTTTGAAAAACTTTATGTTTTTATCAATTATTTAGGTTTAAAAACTAATTTGATCGGAACACCTTCAAAACCAAACGCATGACGGATTTCATTTATTAAAAAACGTTCATAAGCAACCACTACATATGCTGGATTATTAACAAATAATAAAAAAATTGGTGTTTTTCCATTCGCTTGTGTGCCATAATAAATTTTTAAGGTGTGACCATGCTTGATAGGCGGTTTATGAAACAATTGTAAATGAACTAATAATTGATTCAGTGCACTCGTTTTAATAATTTTTAATTGTGTTTGATGGACTAATGTAATCGTTGATCAAAGTTGGCCGATATTTAGATGATGTTTAGCACTAATTAATACGGTTTTGCTATAACTTAAATATTGAAATTTAGCTTTCAACTGCTTTAAGATTTGTTGTTGGGCTGGCACTGATAATAAATCAATTTTATTAATGATGACAATCACTGGTTTTTGATATTGAAATGCATAACCACCCACGATCAAGTCTTGATGAACAATGCCTTGTTCACCATCTAATACCAATAATACTAAATCAGTATTTTGTAAAGTCCGTTCGATGTTTTGAATGGCCGCTTTATCAGTGGCGTGATATTTTGATTTATGAGCTTTAATACCAGCGGTATCAAAAATTTGGTATGGTTGGTGATGTTTTGTGATTGATACTTTAATGACATCACGTGTTGTACCAGGCACTTCAGAAACAATCACGCGTTGTTGTTCATCAGTTAATAAATTAGTTAGCGTTGATTTACCAACATTTTGGCGTCCTAAAATCACAATATTAATATCGGATGGTGAAAGTTGATCAATTAAGATTGGTTCAGGGATTAAGGTCACAATGTGATCTAATAAATCACCAATGCCAATCCCATGAAGCGTTGATATCGGCAAAGGTAATCCACAACCAAACCGTTGATATTCATATCATGGATAATTGTTGACATAATGATCATATTTATTAACTACTAAAATAATTGGTTTACCAGTTTTTAATAGTTTTTTACTGATTAATTCATCTTCAGCTGTGAGCGGTTCTTTAATATCAACCATTCATAGAATAACATCAGTTTCATTAACTGCTTGATCAGTTTGTTTAGCCACCTCTTCATAGAAAGGTAGCTTTTCTTTAGTGGTTAATCCACCGGTATCAATCAGTTGAAATTGATACCGGTGTCATGTGACATGGGCATAAATGCGATCTCTAGTAACGCCAGGCATTTCATGAATGACGGCATGTTGCTGTTGGGTGAGACGATTGAATAAAGAGGACTTACCAACATTAGGACGACCTACAATGGCAACCGTTTTCATTAATCACGAATTGTCTCATGCGATACAAAATATTCAAACACATGTTTTAGCATTACTTTAACAACTTCGGATAAGTTTCGCCGGCTTGTATCAATCATAATTGTATGTTGTTGCATTGATAAAGGACTTTCCAAGCGATGTTGATCAAGATAATCACGCGCTAAAAAATTTTTTTTAAGTTCATATTCAATTTGTTGATGATCGCGCTTTAAAGCGCGATCAACTCTTACCAATAAATCACTTGTTAAAAAAAATTTTACTGCCGCGTCAGGAATGATGACTGATCCAATATCCCGTCCACATAAAATATAACCTTTATCACTAATCATTTGTTGAATTAGCGCGGTAATGTGGGTTCTGACAATCGCTATGGCGGCGACGATCGGAACTTGCTGGTCAATGGTAAATGTTTTTAATTGATCATTAATAATTTGATTATCTAGCGTAAGATGGTGTTGATCATCAATCGTGATGTGAAATGATGCTAATGCTGTTTGTACTGCATCGAGATCATTAATATCAATGTGATGGTTTAATAAATGATATGCACATGCGCGATAGATTAATCCAGTATTGATATAGGTATATTGTAATTGATGAGCGAGTAATTGAGCACTACTTGATTTACCAGTACCACTATAACCGTCAATAGCAATATTAATTTTTTGTAACATAATAACCTCTTCTTAATTTTATCAAAAAAGCTTTTTATAAAAACATCAACTGCTATTTAATGTTAAGTGTTGTTTAATAATTGTGCTGTCAATTAGGTGTAATTTTTGCAACGATTTTACAAATTGAACAAAATATGAGCAATGAAACTAATAATGTTGCTGTTGATAAACATGTTTTAACTATGCTAAATAATAATATCGTGGGGTTGTTTAATGTTGTTATTAAATCATCATCAATCTGAAATAGTTTTGCTGTCCATGGTTTCAAAAGCATTTGAAATTCTAACCAATGAATGCCAAATGTTACCGGTGCAAAAATGATGATAATCAATACACAATTAATCAATAATTTATATCAGGAATCTTTAATACATCATGTTGTGCATTTATGAATTGATCAGCTAATTGTTAATCCCCAGATTAACACGATTGGGCCAGATATAAATTCAAACGGCATAGCACTACAATGCATATGAGGCATTAACATATGCAATAATGGATATGCACAAGCTAAATAAATATTGAGTTTTGGTCCGATAATTAATCATGCTGAAAAAATCATAATTTGACCAAATGATATTTCGATGGGATGAATTTCAAAATGCAACAACGTTAATACTAGTGCAAAAGCTAACACCAATCCTGCCAAATTAGCTTTAAAAATCATTAAATAATGATTTGATTTAGGTAATTGTTTATGTGAAAAAGGGCATTGATCACTATAAGGGTGATCGACTACCCGATTAGCTCGTTGTTTTTTAGGTCACATCAATGATGATTAGTTTTCTATGTTTTTAATACAAGTTAATTATAACTGATATTAAATTTTTTTTGCATTAAATAATTTATAATTAAGTTATGATAAAATTTGATCATCAAGGTCTATTAACTAAAGAAATTTTAAACAGTTTTGTAATCAAAATCAATCAATTTCATGATCATTTACATACTAACAACGACTTATTTATTAATGCATTAGGATGGGTTACTTATCCCATAACCGTTGATCCAGAACTGATTAGTGATATTAAAAACTTTAGTCATGATATTATGCAAAAAATTAAATACTTATTAGTGATTGGCATTGGTGGTAGTTATGCTGGATCACAAGCTGGACTAGACATGATTAATGGTTTATATCCGAAAGATCAACAAGTCAAAATAATTTTTATTGGTCATACTTTATCGAGTACTTATTTAAAACAAGTTATTAATATCGTGGAACATGAACCATTTGCAATTTGTGTGATTTCTAAATCAGGTGTCACATTTGAATCAAATGTGGTATTTCGTATTTTTCATGATTTACTGTATACCAAAGTTAGTAATCAAATCGCCAAACATCGTGTCATTGTCATTACTGATCAAACTAACAATCCATTAAAACAAATTGCTAATAAATATAATTATAAAACTTTTATAATTCCTGATGATATTGGGGGACGTTTTTCAGTATTAACGCCAGTTGGATTGGTGGTACTGGCTATTGGTGGTGTTGATATTGATGCAGTATTACAAGGTGCTACCAAAGCTTACCATGATTTAAATCATCCATCGCCGTTGACTAACCCCGCCTATCAATATGCTATTTTACGTAATATCATGTGAAATGATGGTCGTCACATTGAATTATTAGCTACTTATGAATTACAAATGAATAGTTTTATTAGTTGATGAAAACAATTATTTGCTGAATCGGAAGGTAAAGATGATAAAGGTTTATATCCGGATGGATTGTTATTACCAACTGATTTACATGCCGTTGGGCAATTTATTCAAGAAGGTAATCCGATGTTGTTTGAAACAATTATGCAATTTCAACATACCAAAGTTGATCTTAAAATTCCAACGTGTCTTGATAATTTAGATCATTTAAATTATTTAGCGGGTGAATCATTACATCATTTAAATAATTTTGTCATGTTACCATCAGTTCGGCAAGCGCATTCATTAATTACCACGTGTTGTTTATTAGAAATTGACGATTGTTCGGCGACTATGTTTGGTTATTTAGTGTATTTTTTTCAAATTGTTTGTGCATTAAGTGCTTATTTATTAGATGTTAATCCCTTTAATCAACCAGGCGTGGATATTTATAAAACTTTCTTACAAGCAAGTTTACAAACTTGAAAAAAAACATAACAGTGAGGTTATAAAAAGATGTTTAATTATTTCAAATCAACCAAAGAAATTTTAATTGTTGCCCCATGTGATGGTAATGTTATTTTACTTGATCAAGTAAATGATGTTGTATTTAGTGACAAATTAATGGGCGATGGTTTAGCCATCGAACCATTAAGTGATTTTTTTACGAGTCCGGTACATGGTAAAGTTACGCAAGTGTTTAATGTTTCCCATCACGCTTATATTATTGAAGCAGCACGTAAAGTGCAAGTGTTAATTCATATTGGTTTAAATACGGTTGAATTACAAGGGCAAGGTTTTAAACCATTAACTAAAGCGGGGCGTCGGATTAATCAAAAAGATTTACTTGCTGAAGTGGATTTACAAGCTATTACTGATTCAGGTCGCTCAACTGTCACCCCAATTATTATTATTAAAGAATCATTACTCTTAACTAAACCACAATTTATTGTTTGAAAAACTGGTAAAGTTAATCGGGGTGAAGTGATTGCTAAGTTAATTTTTGATCATTAATAAACCATGATGTTTTTATCAAGATGCAACTTTTTATATAAAAATAGTATAATTATGAAAGAATAAAAGATATGTCAACTATCATTAATAAACGGGCATTTGTAGATTTAAAGCATGAATCATTAGCAACCATCCTCAAGATTTTAGATGTGGCTAAGCAATTTATGAATGATCCTACAACCATTCCTAATTATCAACAACAAATCATTATTACTCATTTATTTTTTGAATCTTCGACGCGGACTAATTATTCTTTTTTAGTGGCTGCACAAAAATTGGGATGTCAAACAATTAATGTTAATGTGACCAATCTTGCTTTAAAAAAAGGTGAAACACAAGCCGATACTATTAAAACATTTGATAATTTTCCAATTGATGTGCTAGTGGTACGAAGTGAAATTAATCATTTTTATCAAGACTTATCATTAAACAAGATCTTAATTAATGCTGGTGATGGATCAGGGGGTCATCCGACGCAATGTTTATTAGATTTATTAACCATTATGAAAAATTTTCCTAATCGTCCTTGGTGTGATTTAACCATTTTATTTATTGGTGATATTGTTCATTCACGCGTGGCTAAAAGTAATATTTATATTATGGAACAATTAGGGATGAAAGTTTATGTAACGTGTGATAAGTTTTTTAGATCATTAGCTACCGATCATCAATATCATTTCATCAATACCATTGATGAAATGATTGATAAAGTTGATATTGTCTATTCATTACGTTATCAAGCGGAACGATATAACTTTGGTTTATCATCAGTGATGGATTTTATTATACCTTATCAATTAACCTTAGCCTTAGTTAATCAAATGAAAGCCACCTCGATAGTCATGCATGCCGCTCCTTTTAATCGGGATATAGAAATTGATAGTGCCGTGGTTGAATGTGATCGTTCACGAATTTACCAAGGTTATAATAATGGTGTTTGAATTCGTATGGCATTAATTCATTTATTATTAGATAAGCAAATTTAATGAGCTTGTTGCAGCATCACGTTGCCACTATTTCATCAGAACTAGGCTATACGGTTATCTATGCTTGGTTTTATTATTTTCTATGATTAATTGTTAAATTTGGTTTAAACATAATTGCTGGCTTTTGTGAATTGGTGAAATGATTGTTTCATGTCACAACTATTACGCATTGATTAGCGTTAGATGTTACTAAAGTGTTATGGTTAGTAGGTATCTTAATATTGTTTATGATTGGGTATGGTGTATGCCAAACTAAATATTACTCAAAAGTAATGGTTCATCAACATATGTTTAGTTGGCTGGGTAACAAATGTGCCATGTTGTTCACGTTGTTAGTAGCATTACCAATCTTCCTTTTATTAATGACGCTTAGTTGCTTGTAATTGATGAATCAAATTTTTACTACAACACCGCAAGATGCTGCGCAATTATTATATGAATCGTTTTATCAACCCCACGTCAAAAGTTTAGCCAATTATAATCTGGTGAGTCCTGATTATGGTCAACATAATGTGGAACCAATCAAAAGTGTATTTAATCAAACTTTAATCAGCGTGCCCGCTAACAATTTTCAATTAATCATGAGTATGTTTGTAGTTTATGGCTTGGCCACGTATTTATGTTTATTGATTATTAAACCAATTAAACAAACGTGCGTATTAATGTGAAGTTGATTAATTAGTCCAATCATGTTATTAATTTATTATGATGATAAAACAACTTTTAAAACCCGATTAAAAAATATTGGGTTTAATTTTGGGGTATTTTTAATAAGTGTTAGTTTATTTTTAACAAGTTTTCATGTGATCTTATGAATGATGTGTCACTTGATGATTGCTGATGTGCAAAGTGTTTTTGCATTATTTAACCCAGTGTGTTACGCAGCGATTAATTAATTATTCACCATTAAACAATCATCTTTATCATCCAAACCTGATGAATCAGCTTGTGGATAAATCATCATCAACCTTAACTTTACATCCTCAACCAGTGGTTAAGGAACAACAACAATCTTCATCATTGACTGATTAGTTTTTAATAAATAGCGTAATGATTAATCAGTAATGATCTGATCAAGATCAACATCATGCTCTTCTTGATCTGATCAAGTAAACATTACTTTTTGAAAATTAAATGCCACACCAACTTTTGTAAACGATCCCTGATTGTTGTTCATAAAATAATCATAACAACCTAGCCCTTTACCAATGCGTTGTTTTTGATGATTAAAGACTAACGTTGGTACGATAATTAAACTACGTTGGTTTTGCCATTTCATTCAACCTTCTTTATATAAATCAGGGTTTCATATTTGATAACCATCTTGTTTAAAATATTTTTGCTGATTAATTTCATTAAGTTTGGTAATTAGTCGATTATGATAAAAATCGGTTTTGGCAGGGTCTTGAATATCATAATTGATAAAATACACTTTTTTGTTAATTTTCATCGCATCGTCAATGACCGGCATAATATTAACTTCATTTACATGTGGTCAATACACTAATAATGTATCAATTTCTTTATATGCAGTTAATTGTTTAATTTTTTCACAAATAACAGCACTTGCTGTTACTAATTTCTCAGGATTATTCTTTAAAATGGTTTGTAATGTTGCATGAGCTTTTTTTCGTAAATCTGCTTTGGTGTATGGTGAATTAACATTTTTAATCGTTTGTTTTTGTCGTTTTCTTAGCACTTTTGAACCTTGTTTTGTTTGGTGAAATTTTATTTATGTTATCGAGCATTGTTTATTCATATAATTTAAAATCCTTTAATAAATTACTGATGATTATTTTATGTTTAGTAATGTTTTGGTCACTTGGATCTTGTAAAACATTAATAATTGCATTAGTTAAGATGGTTATTTGTGGAGCTTGAAAACCACGGGTGGTAATGGCCGGTGTACCTAAACGAATCCCACTGGTATGAATTGGTTCAGTATCACCAATGATTAAATTTTTATTACAAACAATATTAATTTTTGCTAAAATATCTTGTGCCATTAGACCACTTAAATTAAAACTGGCTTTGACGTTGATTAATAATAAATGCGTTTCGGTGCCAAAAGCGACCAATTTACACCCGTGGTGTTGTAAAATATCAGCCATTAATTTAGCATTACTTAATACTTGTTGTTGATAAGTTTTATAACTGGGTTGTAAAGCTTCGTAAGCGGCTTGCGCTTTAGCAGCAATAACATGTTCTAAAGGTCCCCCTTGTTGACCGGGAAATACCGCGCTATCAATTTGCTTAGCTAATGCTTGTTTACATAAAATCACTCCCCCGCGCGGTCCGCGGAATGTTTTATGAGTAGTGGTTGTAACAATATCAGCTCATGGCACGGGACTTGGAATAATGCCGGCCGCCACCATACCTGCAAAATGAGCCATGTCAATCATTAATAAGGCGCCAACTTGGTCAGCAATGTTTCGTAACGCTTGGAAATCAATTAATTTTGGATAAGCACTTGCCCCAGCAACAATTAATTTTGGTTTAACTTGCTGTGCTAAAGCTGATATGGCGACCAGATCCATAGTTTCGGTATTAATATCAACTCCATAATGGACAAAATTATAAAGTCGACCACTAAAATTATTTTTAAAACCATGCGTTAAATGACCACCCGCACTTAAATCCATGGCTAGTACGGTATCACCAATGTTTAGCACGGCATGATAGGCAGCTGCATTAGCTTGACTACCTGAATGGGGTTGCACATTAGCATGGTCAGCTTTAAAGATTGTTTTAAATAAATTAATGGTTAATGTTTCTAATTCATCAACGTATTGACAACCACCATAATATCTTTTACCAGGATAACCTTCAGCATATTTAGTGCTTCAAATAGTTCCCATTAACGACATCACCGCTTGTGAAGGATAATTTTCTGAAGCAATCAAATTAACTTCAGTTTGTTGTCTTAATAATTCTTGGTCAGTTAATGATTTAATAAGCGGATTAATCATTGTTTATGTAATGCTTTCATTAAAAAAAAACATATTTTTTAATATATATAAAAATATAACAAATTTATGCATTTTTTATCAATATTTCATTATTATTAAATTATGAAAAAACTATTTCATAGAATATTACCACTTATTGCTATTACACCAATGTTGATTGCATCTTCAACATCAGAAATCACTATTTATCCAAAAGAATCTCTAAACAATTCAATTACTTTTACTAATGATGATAAATTCGTAAGAATGACATTTCATAATAAACATTCAATCAATATTAAAGTAACTAAAGAAAAAACCTTTTACCCCATTATGGGTGATGAATTTGAATTATCATCTAATAAATCAAACTGATCAAAAGAAATTTTTTATTATTGGATTAATAATAGACCTTATGTATTTGTTACTAGTCGAAATCAATTAATAGATGTTTGAGATCAAAAAATTGTTGAACATGTGAATACAATTCCAAAAATTTTTACTTTATTTAATAAAGATTATATATCATCAATAGATAAAACAAATTGACCAATTATAATAACTCCAACCAAAATTTTTTGATGAACCTATTACGAAATTTTTTCAATAACAATCAGAAATAATAATAAACTTCAATTAAATGCTAAAAATGGTTGTTATTTAATAGATATTTCATCACCAACCACCATCTGAAAAAATTTTAGTAATACAAATATTTGTTTAAAACCACAAATTCAAAAACCACCTGTAAAATCAGAAACTTCAAAACCACCTAAAGTCGAACTGCCTGTAAAACAACAAATTAAACAAACAACACCCCCCCCCTTATCAAGAAAATCAATAATTGGAATATCTGTTGGGGGTGGTTCAATATCAATCGTTGCTTTAATTACAGCATTAACTATTATCATTAAAAAACGTAGAAAATAATTAATACTTAATCATTGTTACAAATTACTAATCATTTATTGATGTTGTTTTAATAGACATTAATTAATTAATGTTTAACCACCACTCCAGTTGCCGTATGGTCAACAAATTAGCCGTACCACCAATATCAAGATGAATCAAGGGCGTTTGATCTACAAATTCATTTATAAAAGCTGCTCCGGTTGAAGCACTCGCTCCTTGAAAAAAATTAGG
>JAYUTB010000012.1:0-9762 GCA_043756005.1 Spiroplasmataceae bacterium
TTGATTAAACTTGGCCAATTCAAAATAAATAAAACTTGTTGATGGATGATTTGATTGATCTGATAGATAATTAACTTCTTTACTAATGCCACCTTGTTCACCATTAACAACTTTTTTCAATCTTTCAACCGTGACGGTTTTAATATAGTCCATTTGTTCAATTATTATAAAACGGCGTTGTAACTTTAATGCAACCGCGCCCGTAGTGGCGCTTCCGCCAAAAAAATCTAATACTAAATCACCTTTATTAGAAGCAATTTCAACAATGCGTTTGATTAATTTTTCCGGCTTTGGAGTTGCAAATTCATCATTATCAACTAATTTATTTAATTCTTTTTTTGAAATAGCATTATGACCGACATCTGCTCATTTTCAAATTGTGTCGACAACTTTTCCGGTTTGAACTTCTGATAAGAATCTTTTTAAAAGAGGTCGGGTGCTATTATCTTTTCCTCATCAAATGCGATTATCAATTTTTAATGTTTCAAATTTTTCTTTAGAAAATAGTCAAGATGCCCTTCTTGACGGCCAACATTCTTTTCCTGACGGATTAATAATCACATAATTATTATTTTTGTTAATGCCTACTACTGAAAAATCACCAGCCATTCAATCACCCCGCGGATCGTTATCAGGGTTTTTATAACGAGCATTCATTGCTTCAGTGCGGGGCAATAAATTTAATTTAAAAACATCAATATTTTTAGCATAAACTAAAATATAATCATGAGTTGTTGAAAAATGCTTTGAATTGTTTGCTGGTCCGCTTTTTCTTTCTCAAACGATACAAGTTAAAAAATTATGACGACCAAATATTTCATCACCAAGTACTTTTAAATAACCCTGTTCATTATCATCACATTGTATAAAAATTGAACCATCTTCTTGTAATAATTTTTTAGCAACTTCTAAGCGATTTTTCATAAACAATAATCAGGTTGAATGATTAAAGTTATCATTATATCCAAAACTATCTTTACCGGTATTATAAGGCGGATCAATATAAATTAATTTTACTTGACTGGTGAAATTAACTAACAGACTATGTAAAGCTAATAAATTATTACCATTAATGACTAAATTGTCTTGAATTAGATTTTTTTCTGAATCATAATTAAATGTAAAGTTAGTTGTTGTTTTATTAAAAAAATATTTTTTAAAATTACATAACGCTTTTGGTTTTAATAAAACATCAATTTCGTCTTTGGCCAATATTTGATTAAATATGATTTCTTTTGGAGAAACAGTTTTTTTAATATATTTGTTAGTTATTTTATCTAAAAGATAGTTGGTTGAAGAATCTTTTTTATCTTTTGTTTGACCACCCAATAAATATCCATCTTTAAAAGGGAAATTAACTACCACGTAATTACTTTCTTTTAAAAAGAAATCATTTGTTAATCCTAATCCGATTTGATTTTTATATTTTGTATATGAATTATTGATTTTATGTTTTGATAAAAAAAATTTAAAATTTTCTAATTTAAAAAATAAATACCCCCCCTTCTCACCAACACTTTCATAAAAAAAATGAGATTTAATTGCTTCTTTTTCGATTAAAATATCTAAAAATATTTTATCTGAAGCATTAACTAAATTAAAGACTTTCTGAATATTAATTTCTTGATCAATATCTAAAGTTCGGGGATCTTTTTTAATTTGATTAGTAACTAAATTTATAAATGAATCTGAAATTAATGGTTTTAATATTAAGTTGTTGTTTTTAAAAAAAAGATTAAAAAATTTTTTTAGTAAAAAAAATAATCAACTAATTAATTTTTTCATTTTTATCACCGGATAAATGAGCCAATTCTAATGTTTTTATTTTAGGTATTTCATTTCCTAAAACACCTTCCATATTACCAATTATTAATGACATATTATGTTTAAATCCTTCAATTTGTTTTTTTCTTTTTTTTCAAATTTTATTCATAGCTTTTTCTTCTTGATCAAGTTCGATTGATTGAGTTGTAAAATAATCAACTAACATTTCAAATTGGATTTTAAATTGATTGCTTGTTACATAATTATATAAAGATACTTGTTTATCTCCTTTATTTTCGTTGGCAATATTAATTTCATTAATTTTAATAATCATCAATCTTATTGCAAAAGATAAAAATTCTAATTCTGTAAAAGAACAAACAAAGATATTGTTATCTAAATATCATTTATCAGTTTTTTTTGGAAAAACATTAGTTACTAAAATTCCAACATCAGCTTCTTTTTCAATGATATCGCTTTTAAATTTTGGAATTCATTCATGACTTCAATCTTTGGTATGTTTAATTTCATAATAAATTGACCCATATTTTTGTTGTTTTATATAAATTTTTTGGAAAATATCAGCCCCTTTTGTGCCAATTTTAATAGATTCAATCTCATCATCAACAAATGCCGTTTTTAATCATTCTTCAACTTTTTCTTCTTGCATTTTGCCTTGATTTTGTTTGCGTGAATCATCGTTAAATTTGTCAGTAATTTCTTGACTAATCACATTAATTGTAGGAATGTATTTTTTAAAATGTTTAATAACAAAAATTAATGCAATAATTAAAGCAACAATAAATATTCCAATAACAGATATTACAACTATTATTGTTGTTAAATTAGAAGCGCCATCAGCTGAAAATAAAAATCAAGCCAATGTTGGCATAATTGTTATCGACAATAATGTTTTTTTAAATATTTTTTTCATAATCACTTATTTATTTTAAATCAAATACTTTAAAAAACAAACAATTAATAATTTATTTATATAATGTTAATTATTATGGATAGTATCTTCGAGGATACATCATTTTATGGTGTTCTTTTTAAACGAGTTTACTTTCTATATTGTTCAATCTCATTAAAATTTCTTGATTGTTGTTTGTAAAATTGTAAATAATAAGCCGCTTTATTAAGTAAACTTAATTTATTCTTTTCCATAATTATAACTTTCGTTATGTATAACATTATATAAATAAAAACAATGATGTTAAAATATTAATTTAAAACTTTCACATCTTTCACAAGATAACATTAACTATTTTAAATACACTTCATTTTTAAATTTCCTGAAACTTGTTTTAAAACATTTGTACATATTAATTGTTAAAAATTTGATTTATTAGTAATTTGTTAAATGCTTTAGTTGTGTAGTTAAAAAAATATATAATTTATTTAAATAAATGATACAAAAACACAACTTTATATTATTTACTGATGGTAGTTGTAAAGAAAATCCTGGCACAATTGGTGCAGTAGCTTTTTCATGTACATTGAATGGTGGAGAGAAAAAGCTAGATTGTAAAAAAATAGAATCTTCAAAAACAAAATATAATTTATATATTAAAAATATTCCAAAAATTACCAACAATGTTGCTGAATATGAAGCGTTAACGTTTGGATTAGAATATGTAATAAAAACAATTAGTGAAAAAAAGCTAAAAAATAATGATTGTTTCATTGAATTTAACACTGATAGTAATTTAGTAGTTAAACAAATTGAAGGAAAGTGAAATGCTAATAATCCTCATTTGGTTCAATATCGAGATAATTTTTGAGAAATGTTAAAAAAACACAACATAAGAAAAAATTTTTCTATTTACCATCGTAAGCGCGAACATCCTGATATTATGAAAGTAGATAAATACGGCAAAACATGTTATTAAATTTACACTTTAATTTAAACCAATTTTTAAAAAATTAAACTATGAAATATTAACAACATTAGGTACTTTTAATTATTATAAAAACTTAATTAATGCTTAAACACTCGTTCATTAGTCATCACCATAATTAAACCTAATTCATTAGCTTTATCAATAACTAATTGATCATTTATGGAACCGCCCGGTTGGACAATGGCTCTAATATCTTTTAATAATTCAATTGAATCTGCAAAAGGGAAAAAACCATCACTTGCTAAATAAGTTTGATGTGATCTTTCTTGAGCTTGTTGTAAAGCAAGTTTAACTGAACTAACGCGATTCATTTGACCAACGCCAACCCCTAATGTTTGTAAGTTTTTACCAATAACAATTGCATTAGAAACTACTTCAGCAACGACATTTCAAACAAATTTTAATTCTTTTAAATCTTCTGGCGTTGGTTTTAAAATAGTTGGACATGTTCATTGTTCAATATTAGCATTAATTGTTAAAGATTGTTGAGTCAAAACTAAAGCTTGCGTTAAAGATTTAATTTGTAAGTTTGGTTGTAAAACTAATTTTGATAACAAATTAAAATTAGTTTTAAATAAGAATGTTTTTGGTTTGTTAATAATTAAATAATCTTGAGCTTCAGGTGTAAAATCAGTAGCAATAATAATGATAATAAATTGTTTAACCATTTGTTGTGCTAAAGGTAAATCAATGATTAAATCAGTAGCTACAATTGAACCAAAAATAGATATATGATCACTAATTAATATTTTAGATCAAATCAAATTTGGGTCATTTGCTAATACAAAAGCGCACGGATTTTGATGTTTAATGGCAACCATAGCTTTTGTATTAGCAAACATTTTATCTACAAAAAATAAACAAATTAATTTTATGGCAACAAAAATATCAACTAAATTATTATAAGTTAAATCTAAACCATTAATTTTTGTTAATAAAGCTAATCAATTAGGGGTTATTTTTGAAACATAACAATTAGCATCTTGATTATTATTTTCACCATATTTAAAGTGTAATTGATGTTGATAATCTAACACTAAATCAGTATTAGAATCTTTATTTTGTTGATCAAATCAATGTTTGATTAATTGATCATAATTTAAAATTAAATTAAACGTTTTTTGGGCTAATGTTAAACGATAATTTTCAGTTAAATTATTATTATTTAAAAGTTCAATAATTTTTTCATAATCATTAATATCACAAACACTAATCACATTTTTATAGTTTTTAGCGGCACTTCTTAATAAAGAAACACCACCAATATCAATATTTTCAATTGATGGTTCATTTTCAAATGAATATAAATTTATAACAACCATCTCAATTAAAATAATTTGATTAGTTTTAATTTCAGCAAGATGTTTTGTTTTATCAGCTAAAATACCTGCATAAATATTTGGATGAAAAGTTTTAACGCGTCCTTCTAATAACTCAGTTATTTGATAAAAATCTTCTATTTTAATAGTATCAATGTTATTTTCTTTTAAATAATTAAACGTACCTAATGTTGTTAATATTTCATAGTTTAATTTTTGTAAACTTCTAACAAACTTAATTAAGTCTGTTTTATCAGTTACTGATATTAATATATATTTTTTCATATATGTTAATTATATTTAATTATATTTATTATTATTAGTTTGTGAAAAATATAAATAATGTGAATTGTTTATTAAATAAATATTTAAAAAAGATGATTCTTTGCTTTTTTTTGTTACCATGAAGTTAATTAACATAATGTGAATAAAGTGTAATTAAAATAATTTAATTACATTTATTATTAATTTGTAAAAAAACATAAATAATGTGAATTTTTTAGAAAAATAGTTTATTATCTATATTGTAAATTATATTTTTTACAATCAAAAAAAATCATGTTAAACAACAAAAACCTTTTACTTTCTTCACTATCAAGACGCGAACAAAATTCAATTAGTTTATCTGAATATAAATCATTTGAAATGTTTGATATTATATATCAAACAAATATTTCATTTTTTAATGAAATGCAAAAAAATCAAGCATTTTTAAATCAACACATAATTTATGAAAAGAATGAAATACAAAAAGAACAAATAATAAGAGAAAATCATTATTTTTTAAATAAAGAAACATTTTAAATACAAAAAAAATAAATTAAAGAATTACTTGATTAACTAAATAATAATGGTATTTATGAATTTTATAAAAAATATTAGGATAATTTAGTTTGAATCTAACAAAAATTAAACAAAACATTAAAAAATTTGATATTATCAATTTTTCTAATTTTCTTCAAAAAGATTTTTTTAATAATTTAAAAAAAAACAAAGAAATCGTTTTTTTAAATGATGATCAGCATCTTCAAAAAAAATATATAAAAAAAACCTCAGCAATTATATTAACTAAAGTTTTTGATAAATTTTTAATTTTTTTATTATTAGATAAGCCTTTAAACAGTAATTTATTTTTAAATACTGATTTTGAAATTGTAATAAATAATCAAAAAAAATACATTTCTTTTTATAATTTTTTACTAATTCACCCTTATAAAATTGAAAAAACTTATAATGTTTTAAATCAAAACCAAATTAATTTATTATTAGACAATTTCAATAATAATTTTTTACCTAAATTAAAACAAATTAATGACATTCAAAATATTCCTATAACTAATATTGATGGTCAAGAAATTAAAAAAAAAAACTATGATTTGTTTGACATTGTTTGAATCCCAATTTTTTATTTAGATAATCTTGTTGAAGATTTAACAATCAAAAAAACTATTCCAATTACATTTAATTTTGAAAAAAACAACAACCAAGAAAGATATCTTAAAATAAGACCAGTTATTATTATTGCTAAAGTTTTTGATAAATTTTTTGTTTTTCCATTACATAGTAATGCCTGAGACAATCAAAAACATTCCAATACTGATTTATTAATTCATTTAAAAGAACCTTGTCATATATCATTAAATAATGGTTTTTTAATTGATGTTAAAATAATTGTTAATTTTGTAACTACGTTATCGGTTGTTGAACAAAAAAGTTTAATTTTGCAATATAATAAAGATTTTTTACCATTTTTAAATTTATTAAATAAACCAGTTGCTATAAAAAAAACCATTCACCAACCATCAACATTTAAAAACATTAATTATTTGTTATCTGAACAACAATTAGCAACCATTTCTAAACAAACTTCACCTATTTTTTTGAAAAAAAAACATAGCCTTAAAAAACGATTTAAAGAATTTATCAATCATGAGGTTTTTTTAGAAAATTTAAAAAACAAAAAAATTGACATTGTTCATAAAACAAACGAAACATTCTTACAAGATATGATTGCTATGTCAAATGAAGCACTTTGTATGTTAGTGGTTGCCTATAAAATTATTGACATTAAGTCACCCATTAAAAAGGTTTTCAACAACAATGAATTTTTAAGTCAATCCATTAAATTAAAAATTAATGATGTTGAAGTCAATGCTAAGTTTTTATATAATGAAAAATTTCAACCGTATGGCTTTGATAATTATCGGGGCATTTTATTAATGCAATATGAAATTGCACAAATGCATGATAATGATTATGGTGTTATTTTAAATTTAATAAAATTTGATGATTAAAACTTAACATTTTTAAAAATAATCATCACTTTAATTACAATATTAATTGCTGACAATTTAATTTAAATAATTATATGTGACATTGATTAAAAATAATATTATAATTAATTTAAAAAGAAGAGGGTATTTTTATGAAAAAATTATTGAAAAATATATTACCAACGATTATGGTTGCGCCGATTTTAGTTATTCCTTTATTGTCAGCCGACATTACACAAAAATCATTCGCTGATTTTAAAATAACTAATGATAATAACAATAATCCAACAAGTGTTGAATATAATAACAAAAAATATGAAATAAAGAAAAAAACTTGGGGGGGGGATGAGGTAGTTCATATAATGCAATTATTTTAAATAATGATAATTTTTATTATCTTCCTAATAATGTAGAAGATTTCAAAACAAACATGTTCTTTTTTACGATTGATAAAAATGATTATTTATTTATAAATACTCCTAATTCCAAAAGCACTGTTGATTATTTTATAAATTTAACAACCGGAGCATGAGATAATAAGATTCAAACTCTTCCACAAGTTTTTTCTTTAACTAAAGGTGATTGAATAACATATATTAAAGATCAAAAAATTTTCTTTTCAAAAATAGATCATTCAATCAGTTATGAAATTGAAGATGATATTGATTCAATAAATGAATTACAACATAATTATTTTGAAATAAAATTAAAAAATAACAAATATCAATTATTAAACATAGAAAAAAAATATATTACAAATTCATTAAACAGTAAAACATCTTTTAAAAATATTGATAACAAAGATTTTTGTATACAAGATAATTCTTATTTATTAAAAACCCAATCAGTAATATATGAAAAAAACGCCATCTTAAATACTAAATTTTGAACATATATTAATAAAACCACCCCAAACAATTACAACATTCATTCTGAAGACTTCTCAACAAACTGATTTGATGTTAAAAAACATGTTGTTTTAAATATCAACAACAATAATTATTTAATTATTGTTTATAAAAATGGCATAAAAATTTATGATGTTATAACAGGCATAGAAAATAAAATCTACAAAATTCAATCAACATTAAATATAGATTACATTCAAACAATCAATGATAATAAAAATGTATTACAAATTGATTGATCAAAAATGACAATAAAACCACATAATGACTTTTACATTGAACAAACCGTTGATAATGTTAAAAATTTATTCAAACTTGATGGTAAAACACAAATAACATCAATCCCCGCTTACAAAGCCCTTGAAGCAAAAACAGTTGATGGTGTTTTATTATTAATGATCACTGATGTAACTGGCAATGTAGCATTCTATAACGATAGTAATAAATTGTTAAATAAGAAATATTTAACAAAACAACTCCACAACATAACGTACATTGAAAAAACTTTTGATAATGATATTAAAATTTTATATACCATCGATGGAAAAACATCAACAACAAAATACCAAATCCTTGAAGCAAAAACAGTTGATATTTACAATAACTTAGAAATAACCGACCAAGATAAAAAGAAAACTTTATATACACTTAATTTAAAACACAAAAGTGAAAATTATACCAACGCAATTGACAAACAACAGTTTGGGATTGAAACTTGATTAATAGTCAAGATTGGTGAAAAAATTAAACTTTTTCGAGTAAGCGATTTAATTACAATTGCTGAAAAAACAAATTACCACAACATAGATTACATTGAAAAAACATTTGGCAATATTAAAACTTTATATAAACTCGATGCAACAATATTAATCCCCGCTTACAAATCTCTTGAAGCAAAAACAGTTGATGGTGTTTTATTATTAATGATAACTGATTTAAGTGGCAATGTAGCATTCTATAACGATAGTAATACATTGTTAAATAAAAACTATGCAACAACAAAAATCTACAACACAGATTACATTGAAACAACAATTGATAATGTTAAAACTTTATATACCATCGATGGAAAAAACCCAATCACAAAATACACTTTAATTAAAATTGGTTCAGATGAATTATTTATAACAGCTGATAAAATTTATGATACTGGTTTAATTGCAAGCACGATTTACAAAAAAAATAAATTCCACACCACAACGTACATTGAAAAAACAATTGATAATGTTAAAACTTTATTAAAACTTGACGGCACACCAATAACATTAATCCCCGCTTACAAATCTCTTGAAGCAAAAACAATTGATGGTGTTTTATTATTAATGATAACTGATGTAACTGGCAATGTAACATTCTATAACGATAGTAATAAATTGTTAAATAAAAACTACGCAACAACAAAAATCTACAACACAACATACATTGAAAAAACCGTTAATAATATTAAAACTTTATATACCATCGATGCAACAATATTAATCCCCGCTTACAAATCTCTTGAAGCAAAAACAGTTGATGGTGTTTTATTATTAATGATAACTGATGTAACTGGCAATGTAGCATTCTATAACAATAGTGATCGAGTTTTAAATAA
>JAYUTB010000013.1:0-25557 GCA_043756005.1 Spiroplasmataceae bacterium
AAAACTAATATTGATGGGACTAAAACTTTATATACAATGGATGGAAAAAATAAAATAGAAAACTACAAAACCATCAAAGAAAAAACTGTTGATAACATACAATTCTTGATAGTAATGATTGGTAAAGAATATAAATTTTATGATACGGGTTTATTATTCAAAAAAATGTATCAATTGATACATTTTTTTGATATAAACTACATTTTAAAAAATAACGATAACAAAACAAAAAATTTATATCTTTTAAGTGATTCAACTAAAAAAATAGAAAACTTCAAAAGTTTTAATACATCAACAATATTAGCAAATGTATATGATTGGATGTTCTTTGAAATAATTGATATTAATAAAAATAAACATATATATACAAAAAATTTAACAAAAATTGTGTTAAATTTTAAAAAGGTTGAATCTTATGAAGATAATTGATTGTGATTTCTAAAAATCACATTAAATAATGACGATGAAGTTTATTATAATAGGCAATTCGAAAAACAATTCTTTAAATATGATCAAAATTGATACAAATTAACAAATGAAAAAAACAACACAAAACATTTATATTTATTTGAAAATGATAAAAGAAAGAAACTAATTCAAAAATTCACAGATAAAATAAAAATATTCAATATTAATAAAAAAATATTATTGATGGACATTATTGATTCTAATAGAAAATTCTACTCAGGAGAGAATTTTACACTAATAAAACATGAATCAGAAGACCAAATATTTAATAAAGTTAATTACTTGCAAATAAGTATTGATGGGAATATAAAATTTTTATTAAAAGATGAAAACATAACAAAAAACTACAAAACAATTGCACTAAAAACAATTACATTTGAAGATGGAACAAAAGTAAATTACTTAGAAACAACTGACAATGATGGAATGAAAACTTTATATACAATGGATTTAAAAAATAAAATAGAAAACTATCAATCATGTAAAATAATTGATAATGATAAATTGTTCATAACAGATGATTGAAAAATTTATGATACTGGTTTAATTGAAAACACGATTTACAAAATTACAAATAAATACAACAAAACAGATTACATTGAAAAAACTAATATTGATGGGACTAAAACTTTATATACATTTGATTTAAAAAATAAAATAGAAAACTACAAAACCATCGAAGAAAAAATACTTGATATTAACTTATTTTTGTTAACTGTTGATAACAAAAAAGAATTTTATGATGATCAATTAAATAAAAAAGATGAATACAAAATAGATGGCTTATACATTAAAAAAGGTGATAACAATTGATACCTGCTAAGTGATCCAACAAAAAGAATTGAAAGTACAACTCCGATTCAAACAATTAATGCATTAACAACTAAATGATTTATGGCAACGATTAAGGGGGGGGGACATATATTACAAGCCTAATTTTGAAAAAGCATCCATTTTAGAAATACATTCTAAAAAAATATTTATTGGGGCACCTGTTGTCTCAGTATCAATCATTGCTTTAATTACCGCATTAATTTTCATCATTAAAAAACGTCGAAAATAATATAAAATTAATTATTAATAAGTTACTTTGATTTTAAAAAATACAATAAAACATTAATAAATTAATTTATTAATATCATCATATAAGTTTGAAAACATATCATTAATTATGCATCAAGATCACAAGCCATTAAATAATAAATATGATTTTAAACAAGTTGAAGCTGACTTAGCTTGCTTAAATTGTTTAAACAATCAACATAACCTACAAGATAATCATAAAGTATTTAGTATCGTGTTGCCACCACCAAATGTAACTGGTAATTTACATTTAGGCCATGCCTTTAATGCCATTATTCAAGATATTTTAATTAGATATCATCAATTACATCACTATCAAACGGTATGAATGCCGGGTTTAGATCCCGCAGGCATTGCTACGCAAGTGGCGGTTGAAAAACATCTTGCTAAAACATATCAAAAAAAAATTACTGATTATCAAGCCCATGAATTTATTGAAGAAATTTTAAAGTGAACTAAAGAAAAATCACAAAAGATAAAAAAGCAATGATTAACATTAGGTTTGGCGTTAAATTATGAAAAAGAACAGTTTTTATTATCAGCTTCATATACTAATCTTGTTCAAAGCTGTTTTGTGCAATTATATGAAGCTGGTTTAATTTATCATGATCAAAAAATCATTAATTTAGATACCACTCTTAAAACAGCTATCTCAGATATTGAAGTTCGTTATGAAACTATTACGGGTAAATTATATTTTATTAAATATTACTTAGCCAACCAAAGCACTACATTTCTGACGGTTGCTACCACACGTCCCGAAACAATGTTTGCTGATAGTGCTTTATTTGTTCATCCACTTGATACAAAATATACGGAGTTTATTAATCAACACGCTATTAATCCAGTTAATAATCAATTAATACCGATTCTTACTGATGAATATGTTGATATGCAGTTTGGTTCTGGAGTAATGAAATGTACTCCCGCCCATGATGTTGAAGATTTTAAATTAGGTAAAAAATATCATTTAGCCATGAATCAATGTATGAATAATGATGGTACGATGAATCATCTTGCTGGTATTTATCAAGGCATAAGTAGCCTGAACTGTCGTGATTTATTAATGCAAGATTTAGAGAAGCGTGGCTTATTAAGTAACGTTGAATCATATCAATGTCGCGTTGGTTTTTCAGAAAGAACTAATACCATTATTGAACCATTTTTATCGAAGCAATGATTTTTAAAAACAAAATTATTGGCGGAACAAGTGATTAAAAATCAAGCTAATGAAACAACTAAAGTTCAATTTTTTCCAAAAAAATTTGAAAAAGTATTATTAACGTGATTACATAACATTGAAGATTGATGTATTTCAAGACAAATTGTATGAGGTCATCGTATTCCCGTGTGATTTAATAAGCTAACTTTAACACCATGAGTTAGTTTAAAACCACCTACTGATCTGACACAATGAACTGAAGGGATTGATGTACTTGATACTTGATTTGCATCAGGTCTTTGGCCAATGATCGCTAATCATTGGCCAGATCAAACCAGTTGATATTATAAAAAATGTTTTCCTACTGATGTATTAGTCACCAGCTATGATATTATTTTTTTCTGAATTGCCCGAATGTTAATGCTATCAATCTTTTTTACTCAACAAATTCCTTTTAAAAACGTCATTATTCATGGTTTATTATATGATAGTCAAGGCCGTAAAATGTCAAAAACACTCCAAAACGGTATTGAACCGAATGAAATTATTGACAAATACGGTGTTGACTCATTAAGATGATGATTAATTACTAACACTAATTTAGATACTAATATCACGTTTGATGAGAAAAAAATTAAAAATTTTACTAATTTTATTAATAAATTATGAGATGTCACTCAATATGTAATAGAACAAAATTATCAACATCAACCAATTAATGACAATCAATTAACTGATGCTGATTTATGAATTTTACAAAAATTAAATAATATCATTAATAACTATACAACGCAAATCAAAAATTATAATTTTACCGTGATTTGTGAAAATTTAAAAAATTTTATTGAAGAAGATTTTTGTAATTGATACATCAAACTTATTAAAGTTCAAATTAAAGATAACTTCATAAATAATCATTGAGCTGTTACAAAATATGTCTTAGACAATATCTTAAGACTCCTTTATCCTCTTATTCCTTTTGTAACATTACATTTATACAAATATATTAATCCTAACCAAAAAATTTGTAATAGTTCATTCCCAACAATTAAATCATTACTACGTTTAGATGAATATATTTTTGACGTAATTGATATTGCAAAAACAATCAATCAACGAAGAATTATTAATCATTATCATAAGTTTATAAACATTAATCATGATTTAAATTATGAACCTGAAGTAATTGAGATGATAAATGTTTATTTAGCGGCTTTAGCTAACATTAAACTTTTGAATAATAATAAAGATGCAAATAATTCAGAAATTATTGAATTTAAAAATGGAAAATTATTTATACCAATTAATTCATTTGATGAATTAAATAATATTACAAATATTGATTTATTAACTAATAAATTTAGATATTATGAAAAAGAACAAAAAATATTAGACGAATTAAAAAATAAAAAAGTAAGTAATTATGAAAATAAAATTAAAAACTGTCACAAATGAATCAACGAACTTGTTACATATCAACAACAATGATTAACTAAAGCACGATTAGAAGCGTTAACGATAACCCAAATCAGGGCTTTAACTAAAGAACAAATGTGTGCTTTAACTAAAAAACAAATGTTGTGTTTAACATTTTACCAAATTACAGGATTTAGAAAAGAACAAATTTGAGGATTAACTAAAGAAAAAGAAGAAGTGTTAAATAATGTAATAAAATTTTTATATTTGACAAAAACATATGAATTAACAAATGCAGAGGAAAAAACAAAAATGGAAGCTGAATGACGAGCATTGCTATCAAAACCATCATTCAGTAAAGAACAAATTGAAAGATTTACGAAAGAAAAAATTAGGGCTTTAAATCAAGAACAAATTTGAAGATTAACTGGAGAACAAATTGGATGTTTTAGTATAGAACAAATTAAAGCCTTGACGCTTGAACAATTTGGATGATTTACGCTAGAACAATTTGGATGATTAAGTTATAAAAAACAATGATTAACTAATGAGCAACTAGAATGATTAAAAACATGACTTGCAAAAAAATGAACTAAAGAAACATTTGAAAAGTTGACTAAAGAAAAAATTAAATTATTGCAACGGGAACAAATTGGAGCTTTGACTAAAGAACAGCTTGGATGATTAAAAACACAAATTGAATGATTAACACCAACACAAAATGGATCTTTGGAATTAAAAACAATTGAATGATTGAATCAGGAACAAATTGAAATATTAGAAACTAAATTTTCACATTTACAATTAAAACGATCATTAAATAAAAATCAAATTCAAGCATTAAATAAAAATCAAATTCAAGCATTAACTAAAAAAAATATTAATGAATTTACAAGTAACCAAATTCAAGCATTCAATATTAATCAACTTCAATCATTCAAACCGGAACAAATTAGCGCATTAAATGATAAACAAATTGAAGTATTAACTGTAGTTCAAATTAAAGCATTAACCCTAAATCAAGTGAAAATCTTAACCTCACAACAAATTCAATTAATAAGCTCTGATAAAATTATAAAATTAAAAATTAAATTTCCAAGTTTAATCAAAAAACAATCATTTAGTGATGATGAAGTTAAAGCTTTGTTGCCAATTGAAATTTTAATTTTATCTGAAAAGCAAATTCAAGCATTAACTTATGAACAAATTCAAGCATTAACTTATGAACAAATTGGGGCGTTAACTAAAATGCAAATATCTTATTTAACATTAACCCAACTTGGATCATTAAATATTAATCAACTTCAATGATTAAGTCCCAAACAACTTGAAGCTTTATGCACTGAAGAAAAAGTTAGAGCATTAAATATTGATAAAATAAAAACATACACGTCTAACCAAATTTTAACATTAAATACTAACCAAATTAAAATGTTAATTAACGAACAAACACAGAATATCTAAAAATTAATGCAAACTTAAATGCGGAGGTATTTAAAATGGAAATAAAACATAATAATTGTACTTGTTATAATGAAGATAAAGGATGTGAATGTGAATGTTTAGAGTGCGAACATAATAATTGTACATGCAATGATGATTGTGGCGGATGTATTTGTAGTTGTACGGATTGTCATTTTAATGAACAAATGAAAAAAGATTAATAAATTTTATAAAAAATAATTATAAAAATATAATAATTTGCAAAAAATAATAAAATCTAAAAATTAATTTTTGTTATAAACAAATTGATTTACTAATAATAAAACAAAAACGTCATTGCTTTTGTAAATCTTTTTGAAATCAAAATTCAACTTGATCACCAAGTTCAATAATGATTAAATGATACAATTGAGCTCTTAATAAAGGGTTGATTTCAAAACAAATTAATTTAGCTTGTAAAGTATGAGCATGTTTAATAATTAATTTATAAAAAAATAAACCGTCTTGTTTAGCAAATAAAGCTCGTTTGGGTTCTCATTTTAAAACATGACGCGATACAATTTCTTTAGTACCGATATAAGGAGGGTTAGCAATAATAATATCAAATAAATATTTGGCTTTTAAAAAATACTTAATACCATTAGTTTTAATTAATTGAATATTTTTATAACAACGAGCATTCATGGTAGCAATGTTAAGCGCTTTTTGGGAATAATCAGAAGCAATGATTTGTAAATGAGGAAATCACTTAGCCAAATGAATAGCAATGATACCTGAACCCGTACCAAATTCTCAACACGGATTGGTGGAGAGGTTTGGTTGATGTAACAATAAATTGTGCACAATTAACAGTAATTCTTCGGTTGCTGGGCGAGGAATTAAGACATGACGATCAATATGAAGTGACATGTGTTGACATGTGACTTTTTTTAATAAATAAGCTAACGGTTTACCACGAACAACTTGCGTTAATCATTGATCTATTTCAGTAGTAGTAATCGAACATGGATGATGTCAATTAGTTATCAGTTCGTGATGATCTTGAAAATGAGCTAAATGGATGATAATTTGTTTGATAGCTGTTTCAAAATTTGCAAATTTTGAAACAGTGATATGATACAATTCAGCAAAAGTCATGATTAGTTAATCTACATTAGGTAATGCTTGTGTCATCATACCCTTAACATTGATAGAGATCCTTTTTAATAAGTTAATTATTTTTGTGCATCATCACTGCTTTGACAAAAGCATTAAATAAGGGGTTTACCTTATCAATCGTGGTGGTAAATTCCGGATGAAATTGAGTACCAATAAAAAAAGGATGATTAGTTAATTCAATTGTTTCAACTAAATTTTGGGCTTGATACATACCTGAAAAAACTACGCCGTGATTAATTAAGGTTTGTAAATAATCATTATTAAATTCATAACGATGCCGATGACGTTCGACAATGTCAGTGGCTTGATAAATACGAGCGATTAAACTGGTAGGTAATAATGTTGTTCGATATTGACCTAAACGCAGACTACCACCTAATAAGTTATTATCTAAATGGTTTAATTTAGTAAAGATTGGGTTTTGACAATGTTCATCAAATTCTCAAGAATTAGCATCTTGTAAACCACATACATTAGTAGCGATTTCAATACAAGCTAATTGCATGCCTAAACATAATCCTAAAAAAGGAATGTTATGCTCTCGAGCATATTGACACGTCATAATTTTACCTAAAATACGATCTTTGCCAAAGCCTCCACATACTACAATGCCTTTGATATCTTTAAATAATTCATGAACATTTTGGGTGGTAATGATGGCTGAATCGACAAAGATAATTTTAATGGGTATCTCATTTTTATAACTAGCAATTTTTAAAGATTCATACACACTTAAATAAGAATCTTTTAATTTGTTATATTTACCTATTAAAGCAATGTGTACCGGAGGTTCATTAGTTGTTTCCAATTTGTTAATCACATCAACTAAGGCTTGATAACTTTGTTCAGCTTCATTGAATGGTTTTGGCTCGGGTAATGACAGTTGGTGAAATTGTTGTAACATGATTTCAATAATTTTATGGCTTTTTAGTAAATCAGGGATTTTATAAATATTGTTTTGATCAGGAATTAAAAAAATTTGTTCGGGAGTAATATTACAAAATAACCCAATTTTTTCTTTAATTTCATTAAAGATTTGTTTAGTTTGGATGACCCGACAAATGATAATGTCGGGTCTAATGCCAAAACTATTTAAGGTTTTCACCGAACGTTGCATCGGTTTGGTTTTATATTCTTCAGAACAATCAAGATAAGGTAATAAATCAATATGAATTAAGATAACTTGATGTTTTAATTTAAATTTAAATTTAGCCATCATTTGAAAGTAAATGTTGCCTTCTAAATCATCAATCGTACCACCAATTTCAATAAAAGTTATATCATTATTGAGTTCATTACTATATTCCTCAATCATGGCAATTGTTTTATCAACCATATGCGGAAACATTTGAATGGTTTGCCCTTGATATAAACCTTGCCGTTCTGCTTGCATTACTTTTGAAAAAATTTGACCACTGGTCAAATTAGCTTTTTTATCAAATTGTTGACCTAAAAAACGTTCATAATGACCAATATCTAAATCAGTTTCACCACCATCATGAGTAACATAGGTTTCACCATGTTCTTTTGGATTAATAGTTCCGGAGTCTAAATTAAAATACGGATCAATTTTCATAATTGACACTTTAAAACCATTGTTTTTAAATAATCGGGCAATTGAAGCGGCCAACACGCCTTTACCAATCCCTGATACTGAACCGCCAAACACAAATACATAATTACGTTTATTCATTGTCATAAGTAAAACTTTTTTGAAAAATTTAAATAATTAATATTATTTTAACATACTATGGACTTAATTTTTTGACTGAATTTGAAAAAAAATATAATAAAGAAGAGGATTATATTATAGAATGATTTTATATATTGTTAATTGCTATAAAAGCATTTAATTGTCAATGCATAACTGAACTCAACAAACACAAACACATAATTACGTTTGTGCAGTGTCATTGGTAAAAATATTACCAGCTTTAATAAAAGCTACAAGTTTAATTGAGAATATTTACAAAAAAAATACACAAATAATAATTTTTACAATATAATTAAATAGTTGTATGAAAAAACTATTAAAACAAATATTACCGCTTGTTGTAATGACACCGATGTTAATATTATCTTTAATTTCAACAGATAATATTATTGATTTTGATAAAAATGATACTTTTACATATAAAAATAAAAAACTGTTTTATAAAGGTCAAAAATATGATACAACACAAAACAAGCGAGTAAAAAAAATTTTAATTAATGAAAGACAATATACTATTCCTAACCCACCAACAACTGATAATTTGACTATTTTTACAATTAATAAAGTTATTTATTTGTATAACAAAACAAACAATAGGTTAATTAAAACAAATATCGTTAGTAGAATGTTGGACATTCGAAAACAATTAAAACGTTGAACTATAAATGGAAAAACATATGTAACATGAAAAAATGAAAACAAATGATTTTTTTCAACAATTAACAAAGATAACATTTGAAATATTAGTGCTGAACCAATCAAAATAAAAATATTTGATGCTGACGTTGTTGAACTTAAATTGCAAGAAAATCAATATGTTTTATTAAACTTAACCAAAGCTTCATTAACCAAAACTGTAACAAACCCATCTAATAAAAAACTAATTGAAGGTAAAGTTTTTTATATTCAAACAGATGGTTATATATTAGAAGATTGAACCAAACAATATCAAAAAACAAACATTCCAAATAATGATGATTTTTTTACATATACTTATGAACAAATAACCCCCCCCTCACTTCCAAGACTATAAATATTCATAATCAAGATTTCACTTTAAATTTTATTGATTGTCAAAAATATGAAAGCTTAACATTAGATTCTAAAAAAATATTAATGGTAACTGATCAAACAAATCAAACAAAGTTTTATGATTTTAAAGGAGAAATAAAAGAATATAAAATTACAAATCAATACTACAACAAAGATTACATTGAAAAAACAGTTAATAATATTAAAACTTTATATACAATGAATGGAAAAAACCCAATTACAAAATACAAAACAATTCTAATTGGTACTGATAAATTATTAATGACAGCTGATAAAATTTATGATACTGGTTTAGTTGAAAGCACGCTTTACAAAATTACAAATCAATACTACAACAAAGATTACATTGAAAAAACAATTAATAATATTAAAACTTTATATTCAATGGATGGAACAAAAACAATTACAAACTACAAGCCAATTCTAATTGGTACTGATAAATTATTCATGACAGCTGATAAAATTTATGATACTAGTTTAGTTGAAAGTAAAATTTACAAACACACAAAACTCTACAACAAAGATTACATTGAAAAAATAGATAATAAAAAATTATTTGTTTACAAGAATAAAATATCAAAACCTCAAAATACAACATTAAAATTATCTAACACACCAATAATTCAAAATATAACAGCAAGATCATCTAACATGCAAACGAATGAAGATTTATTTGACGTTGAGCTTGTAAAGGAAAGTAGACTACAACTTTTTTTAACACATAATAAGAAAGTAATAGCTATCACAACTCCTATTGTCTCAATCTCAATCATTGCTTTAATTACCGCATTAATAATCATTATTAAAAAACGTAAAAACTAACAACAACTACCACTGATATTAATTACAAACATCATAAATATAAATATTTTATAAAAAAATTTAAATAATTAATATTATTCGTTTAGCATACGCTATAACACTTTTTTTGACTGAATTGTTTTAAAATAAATGTGGGTTTTTATAAAAAATTTAATTATTATAATGAAAAAACAATTTATAAGAAAAAAATAGATATTTGACTTTTTTATATATAATATAAAATGAATTATATTTTTATGAACAAATTATTAAAAAATATATTACCAATTGCCTTGATTCTACCTGCTTTAGCGTTACCTTTGGTTTCAACAACAACAATAGAAACAGGTGTGAAAGAACAAATTGGGTCAGAAAAGTTTGTTGTAAATGATGATTCTATTGAATATAAAGGAGAAAAATATACATATACAAAAATCAAGAATTTAATTATTTTAACAATTAAAGGTAAAGATTATGAAATAAAATCAACAGCAACAGATGAAATATATTTTTACACAATTAATGAAATTGATTATTTATTTATAAAAGAAACGAAAAACTTTATAAATTTAAAAACCGGAACTGCAACAACATTTGAACATGACCCAACCGTTTGAACTATGCCAAATAAAACACAATATATAACGGTTCATCAAAAAACATATTGTTATTTTTGAAAACTTGAAAGCAACATAAAAATAAAAATAATTAGTACCCCCTCAAAAATAAATTTCATTGATGAAGAAGTTATTGAAATAACATATTTACAAGATTATAATTTATTAAATTTAAAAACACAAGAAATAATTGTTAGAAATTTAAAAAGTACATCTAATAAAAAAACCATCGATGGTAAAATTTTTTACATTCAAGACAATACTTATATACCGTATGAAAATACAAAAAAACTCTATAACAAAACAACAACTTCAAATACTAATGTTTGAAAATATGTTAATTCACAAAATGACAAAGATTATAATCTTCATAATCAAGATTTTACTCAAAATATTTGAAATGTACAAAATCATCAATTTTTAAAAATTGATGGAATTGAATTATTAATGGTAAAGAACCAACAGTCGGAAACAAAATTTTATGATATTAATTTAATTCAAAACAAGGATTACGAAATGATTGGTCAAGATATCATTGATGATATTAAAAATACAAATTTATACAAATATAATCAAGATAAAATAGATCAAGTTAAATTAGGAAAATACTTTAACATAAAAATTGACAAAGTTCTATTAAAAGTATATTTTAATACATCATCAGAAATGAAATTTGTTGATGTTAATAAAGGATTCACGACAGATTATTTATTTCATAACAGTACAAATTTCATTGATGATATTAAAAATACAACTTCATACAAATATAATGCAAATAAATTAGAACAAGAAAAAATAACAAGTTTCGTTAATATAACCGTTGGTACAATTAAATTAAAAATAAAACCTGATGCAAAAACAAATGAAGCAATAATTGTAAAAGATGATTTATCATCAACAGTAGATTACAAAATGATGGGTACAAATATCATTGATGATATTAAGAATAAAACTTTATACGAATATAATTCAGAATCAAAAACATTAAAAAGATTATGAAAATACTCTAACATAAAAGTGGGCGGAGTTGCATTAAAAATTGAAAATGATAATTTAAATTTGTACACAATTTATACAGAAAATGGTAAAAAAGATGATTACAAAATGATGGGTACAAATATCATTGATGATATTAAGAATAAAACTTTATACGAATATGAATTAAATACAAATAATGAACAAAAGAAATTAGCAACATACTTGGAAATTATAGTTGATACAGTTAATTTAAAAGTAACTCATGTGTCTGACATATTGACAATTTATAACGATAAAGGCAAAACAAGTGATTACAAAATAATTAATGAGATTATTCGTGACACAATCAATAACATTGAATATAAATATGATGAAAATAAAGAAGATCAAGTTAAATTAGCAAGTTACGTTAACATCACAGTTGGTACGGTCAACTTAAAAATAAAAACTGATGCACAAACAAATGAAGTAACAATTGTAAAAAATGATTTCTCATCAACAGAAGATTACAAAATAATCGAGCAAAATATTCACGACAAAATCAATAAGGTTTGATATACATATGATTCAAAGACACAAACAATAAAATTGTTAGTACCATGATATAAGAAAAAAGCAACAATTTGGGGATCGGTTGGCTCAATCTCAAGTATTGCTTTAATTACTGCATTAATGTTAATCATTAAAAAACGTAAAAACTAACAACAACTACCACTGATATTAATTACAAACATCATAAATATAAATATGTTATAAAAACATTTAAATTATAATTTATAACATTTGCAACAAGACTGATCATCGCGATAATTAAACTAACAATCAAGTTTATGAAATTAATAACAATGAAATAACAGAAAATAATAATTTATTAACAATAATTTTAATTTTAATTTATAATAAAAGAGGTTTTATAAAACCTCTTTTATTATGAAAAAATTATTACAAAAAATATTACCAATGATTGCAATTGCGCCAATATTAGTATTGCCTTTTATTTCAGCAGATATCAATAACACTAATACTACTAATATGATTTTTCCAGATCTAGATGAACCATTTACAGACAACAATAGATTTATTAAATATAAAAATAAAAAATATCTTACAAAAACTAGAGGAGGAAGACGAAAGATATATATTAAAAGTGGAGGATATTTAATTCCTGTCAACCCAAACATTAATAATTTTGCTTTTTTTGCAATTAATAACGTGCAATATTTATATAGAAAAAATAAAACAAGTTTAATGAATATTGATATAAATATTAGAGCAGAAAAAACTCTAAAAAACCTGAAAGTTTGAACTTTACCTCAGCAACAATATATAACCAACCTATCAAGATCAACAAAACAAATGAATTTTTTCAACAGATATTAATAATAAAATGTCTTGAAACATTAATGATAAACCTATTTCAATCAAAACATTTGGCACTAACATTATTGAACTAACATTATCAAACAATCAATATATTTTATTAAATTTAACAATAAATTCATTAACCAAATCTTTTACAAACCCATCTAATAAAAAAACTTTTAATAATGAAAATTTTTATATGCAACAAGATGCTTATATATCGGAAGATTTAACAAAAATATATCAAAAACAAGCTATTCTAAACACTGACTTGTTCAAATATACTTATGCATTAGCAACGCCTCACAAGATTATAAATATTCATAATCAAGATTTCACTTTAAATCTTATTGATTGTCAAGATTATAAAAGTTTAACATTAGATGCTAAAAAAATATTAATGGTAACTGATAAATTAAATATAATAACATTTTATGATTCTAGAGAAGAAACAAAAGAATACATAATTAAACAATATCACGACATAGATTTCCTTGAAACAACAGTTGCGCATCTTAAAACTTTATATTCATTAAGTGATTCCACTAAAAAAATAGCAAACTACACTAAGCTTAAAATATTAAATTTGGATAAAAAATTATTAATGGTTACTATCAAAGGAAGAACATTATTTTATGATACTACTTTAACTCTACAACCAACATACAAAAAAGAAAATTTTCAACAAACAAATTTCATTGAAAAAACAGTTGCTCATGTTAAAACTTTATTTACAATCAATGGAGTATCATCAACAATAAACTATACCGCCGAGCTTGAAGAAGTCACCATTGATGATGAAAAATTATTAATGGTAATGATTGATAATAAAACAACATTTTATAACATTAATTTAATGCAACAACAAAAATATCAAATTAAAACTTTAGATATTAAAACAAAATACATCGAAAAAACTAATTCACCAAATGATAAAACTTTATTCACAATAGACGGAAAAACATCAACAGAACACTACAAAACAATTGAAATAAAAAATATTAAAAATAAAAATTACTTGAAAACAATTGACATTTACGGATTTAAAACTTTATATAGACTTAATTTAAACAACAAAAGTGAAAATTACATCGGCGAGATTGAAGAAGTCATTATTGATGATGAAAAATTATTAATGATAATGGTTGATAATGAAACAACATTTTATAACATTAATTTAATTCCCAAACGAGAATACACATTAATAAAATACCACAACACCGATTACATATTAAAATCTAACAGAAATCAAACCTTTAATTTATATCTTTTAAGCAACCCTGATAAAAAAATAACAAACTTCACAGACATTGAACCAAAAACACCAGAAATTCAATTATTAATAGTAACTGATTCACAAGATAACATGCAAGTATATAATTATGATTTATCTAACAATAAAACATACAAAATTATAAAATTACAAAACACAAATTATATATTACAAACCAACAAAGATTGAACCTTTAATTTATATCTTTTAAGTGATCCTGACAACATGATATTAAGCTACAAAAAACTCAAAGAAATCACCATTGATGGTGATAAATTTTTTCAAACCCTTTATGATCAAGAACCAGAATTTTATGATATCGATTTAAATCTAAAACTCGAATACAAAGTAACGAATTTTTACAACACAAATTACATCTTAAAAAATAACTACAACTGAACATTTAATTTATATCTATCAAATGATCCAACAAAAAAAATAACAAACTACACTGATATTTGACCAATAATAATTGATCATAAACCATTAATAATGGTTATAATTGATAATAAAAAAATAATTTATAATACTGATTTAACAAAAAGCCTATATTCTGAACATTAACATTACCCAACATCGAATAAATTGCAAAAAACAGTTTGTGATTTAAAAAATTTATATTCATTCAGTGATTCCACTAAAAAAAAATAGCAAACTACACCAATCTTCAAACAAAATATTATAAATTATTAATAGTCGCCTTAAATAATAAAAAAGAAATTGATAATACTAATTTAACACCAACAACATTATTTGAAAAAATATCAAACAACAATAACAATACAAACATCATAAATATAAATATTTTATAAAAAAATTTAAATTATAATAAATAAGATATGCAAAAGATTCTTATAATAGGTACAGGAGCTTTAGCAACCGCTTTAGCCCAAATTATCACTGATAATTCACCACATAACCACATTGTGATGTATGGCATTGATCAACAAGAAATAGCAGATATTAATCATTGCAAAACAAATCAACGTTATTTTAAAGATATTACCTTAAATAACAACATAACAGCAACCGATGATTTACATCATGCTGTTATTGATGCTACAACAATCATTATTGCCACGCCTAATAAAGCTTTTGCGCAAATCATTGCTTTATTAAATGAATGTTTACAACATCAAGTAATTATCATTAATGCTTCCAAAGGATTTAATCATGTTACCGGTGAATGTTTAACAACATCTTTACAAAACATTACTATGGCAAGTAATTATGGTTCAATCTATGGGCCTGGGTTTGCTGAAGAAATTATGCAAAAAATTCCAACATATATGATGAGTGTTGCTACCCAACCGGCATTTCATGCATATGTTAAAAAAACTTTTACAACCGCTTATTTTAAAATAAGCGGTTGTGATGACACAATTGGGGCTGATGTTGGGGCAGCTTGTAAAAATGTGTTAGCAATCATGTGTGGTATGATCCATAGATACCCTAAAAATATTATTGCAGCGTTATGAACTGCTGGTTTAAATGAAATGAAAGATTTAGCGATCATGTTAGGTGGTAAAGCGGATACTTTTTTATCATTAGTGGGAGTTGGTGATTTATTTTTAACCACCACTTCATCAAAATCAAGAAATTTTATTTTAGGAACTTACTTGGCATCATTTAATCAATTTAGTAAGATTGTTAATCTTACTAAATTACAAGGTACGATTGAAGGAATTGATACATGTCAATTAATTTATAAAAATTGAATTATTAATACTACTCAAACCCAATTTCCAATTTTTAAAGCAATTTATCATATTTTAAATCATGATCGATTAGTTGATAAAACTATCGTGTCATTATATGAACTGATTTAATTATTAAGTTCATTGAATATATTTCATTCCATTTATCCTTAATATCAAACTTAATTTTGATATAAAATTAAGCATATTAATTTATAAAAATTTTTTAATTATGAAAAAACTATTGAAAAAATGTTATCTAATTTGCTTAATTACACCAATGTTGGTGTTTACTGTGAGTTTAGATACTAATGCAAAGTTTAAAGATGTGTCACTGTTTAACATATCTAATTTATCTAAAGCACAAATTGAAGGATTAAAAAAAGAACAAATTGAAGGATTGATAAAAGAACAGATTCAAGAATTGATAAAAGAACAAATGAAATCATTTACAAAAAAACAAATTCAATCATTTACAAAAGGACAAATGGAATGATTTAATAGAGAACAAATTGAAGGATTTACTGGAAAACAAATGGGATGATTTACACCGCAACAAGTTATAGGATTTAGCGGAGAACAGGTTGAATGATTTACTAAAGAACAGGTTGGAGAATTTAATTGATACCAAATTAGAGGATTTGCTGAAAAGCAAATTTGAGGATTCAGTAAAGAACAGGTTGGATGATTTACGCCAGCACAAATTAAAGCATTTACTTGAGAACAAGTTGGATGATTTACTGAAGCACAAGTTATAGGATTTACTAAAGTACAAATTAAATGATTTAATTTATATCAAATTGGAGGATTTGGTAAAGCGCAAATTAGAAAATTTACAATTGAACAAATGGAATGATTTACTGGACTGCAAATTGGATGATTAAAACAACGATTTGCTGATTTTAGGCAAAAATGAAATTTTACTCATGATGAAGTTAAAGCTTTGTCACCTTTTGAAATATCTATTTTATCTGACACACAAGTGGGAAAATTTAATAAAGAACGAATTGAAGGATTTACAAAAGAACAAATTGGATGATTTACGATTGGCCAAATTAAAGCATTTACAAAAGAACAAATTGGAGGATTTACAAAAGAACAAATTGAATTATTAAAAACAAAAATATCAGATGTAACATTAAAAAAAGAATTAAATGATAATGAAGTTAAAGCTTTATCAACGTTTGAAATATTTATTTTATCTGAAGCGCAAGTTAAAGAATTTACTGATACACAAGTTAAATTATTTAATAGAAAACAAATTGGATGATTTACAAAAGATCAAATTGACATATTAAAAAAACAATTTACTTTTTTTATGAAAAAACCAGAATTTACTGATGATGAAGTTAAAGTTTTGTCACCATTTGAAATATCTATTTTATCTGTCGCACAAATTAAAACATTCAACCCAGAACAGGTTGGATGATTTAATAAAGAACAAATTAACATATTAAAAAAACAATTTACTGATTTTATGCAAAAACCAGAATTTACTGATGATGAAGTTAAAGTTTTGTCACCATTTGAAATATCTATTTTATCTGTCGCACAAATTCAATCATTTACTCAAAAACAAATTGGAGGATTTATGCAACAAGAAATGGGATGGTTTATTAATCAAAACGATTGAAAATTGACAAAAAAACAAATGGGAGGATTTACTGGAGATCAAATGGGATGATTTAAGAAAGATCAAATGGGATGATTTACTGAAGAACAAATGGGATGATTGACAAAAACACAAATTGGAGGATTTACGCCAGCACAAATTGGAGGATTTAGTGGAGAACAAATTGGAGGATTGCGGAAAAAACAAATGGGATGATTTACTGAAGCACAAATTGGAGGATTTACAAAAAAACAAATTGGAGGATTGACACCTGCACAAGTTAGAGGATTCACGCCGAAACAAATTGGATGATTGACAAAAACACAAATTGGAGGATTTCATGAGAAGCAAATTGGATGATTTACGAAAGCACAAGTTAAAACATTTACTGATGAACAAGTTGGATGATTTAATAGAAAACAAATTGGAGGATTTACTGATACACAAGTTAAATGATTTAATAGAAAACAAATTGAAGGATTTACGAAAGAACAAGTTGAATTATTTAATGAAAAAAAAGTTGAAATATTAAAAACTAAATTTCAAGATGTATGGGAAAAAAAAACATTTAATAGAAAAGATATTGAAAATTTATCACCATTTGCAATATCTATTTTATCTGAAACACAAGTTGGAGGATTAAAGAAAGAACAAATTGGATGATTTACTGGAGAACAAGTTGGATGATTTACTGGAGAACAAGTTGGATGATTTAAGAAAGAACAAGTTGGATGATTTAAGGAAGATCAAATTAAATTATTAAAACAACAAATTCAAACATTTACTAAACCACAAATTCAAACATTTACTGAGGATGAAGTTAAAGATTTATCACCCTTTGAAATATTTATTTTATCTGAAGAACAAATTGGATGATTGACAAAAACACAAATTGGAGGATTTACGCCGCAACAAGTTGGATGATTTACACCGCAACAAGTTGGATGATTTACGCCAGCACAAATTAAAGCATTTACTTGAGAACAAATTGGAGGATTTACTGAAGAACAAATTGGAGGATTTAATAAGAAGCAAATGAAATGATTTACTGGAACACAAATTGGATGGTTTAAAAAAGAACAAGTTGGATGATTTACAAAAGATCAAATTGGATGATTTACTGAAGCACAAGTTAAAGCATTTACTGATGCACAAGTTGGATGATTTAATAGAAAACAAATTGAAGGATTTACGCCGGAACAAGTTGGATGATTTAATAGAAAACAAATTGAAGGATTTACGAAAGAACAAATTGGATGGTTTAAAAAAGAACAAATTGGATGGTTTAAAAAAGAACAAATTGAATGATTTGCGCCAGAACAAGTTCAAGGATTTACTAAAGAACAAATTGATATATTAACAACCAAATTTAAAGTTTTACAAGCAAAAACAAAATTTACTAATAATGAATTGAAAACTTTATCACCATTTGCAATATTTATTTTATCTGAAACACAAATTCGAACATTTATTGGAACACAAGTTAAAGCATTTACAAAAGATCAAATTGGATGATTTACGCCGCAACAAGTTGGATGATTTACGAAAGATCAAATTCAAGCATTTACTGAAGCACAAGTTCAATCATTTAATGAAGAACAAATTAACATATTAAAAAAACAATTTACTGATTTTATGAAAAAAACAAAATTTAATGATACAAAAATTAAAGATTTATCACCCTTTGAAATATTTATTTTAACTGAAGCGCAAGTTAAATCATTTACTAAAGCGCAAGTTCAAGCATTCAAACCAGAACAGGTTAGATGATTTACGAAAACACAAGTTAGAGGATTTGTTAGAAAACAAGTTCAATCATTTACTAAACTACAAATGGAATGATTTAAAAAAGAACAAATGGAATGATTTACGCCACAACAAGTTGGATGATTTACTGGAGCACAAATCGAATACTTGGTAAAAAAAATTGGAGGTTTGACACAAGCACAAGTTGGAGGATTAACAAAAAGACAAATTGAAAGATTTCATAAAAATGAAGTTGAATGATTTAAAAAAGCACAAATTCAAGCATTTAATGAAGCACAAATTGGATGATTTACAAAAGAACAAGTTAGGTATTTGACACCGAAACAGGTTGGATGATTTACTCCTGAACAAGTTAGATGATTTACGATAGCACAAGTTAAATGATTTACGATAGCACAAGTTAAAGGATTTATAAAAAAACAAATTGAATGATTTACGAAAAAACAAATTTGAGGATTTACTGAAGCAAAAATTAACATATTAAAAACAAAAATATCAGATGTAACATTAAAAAAAAAATTAAATGATGATGAAATTAAAGCTTTATCACTATTTGAAATATCTATTTTATCTGACACACAAATTAAATTATTTACAAAAAAACAAGTTGCATTATTGAATAAAGAAAAAATTCAAATATTCAAACCAGCACAAATTGGAGGATTTACTGATACACAAGTTAAATGATTTACTGATACACAAGTTAGATGATTTACAAAAGAACAAATTGACATATTAACAACCAAATTTAAAGATTTACAAGCAAAAACAACATTTACTAATGATGAATTGAAAGCTTTATCACCATTTGCAATATCTATTTTATCTGACACACAAATTCAAGCATTAACTTATAAACAAAATTGAATGTTAACACCAGCACAAGTTAATATGTTAACACCAGCACAAGTTAATATGATTGACAAAAAGAATTTAATTATTAAACTATTAATTGGAGGGGGGAGTTCTATTACATCAATATCACTTGTTGCTTTGATTACCGCATTAATGTTAATCATTAACAAACGTAAAACATAATATATAACTAAAAAGCAGTTGTTAAAATAACAAGTGAAAAATATGATGTATACAATTACTTGATTAGATTTATTTAATAATGTTTAATAATTATGTGGCAAGCACAACAAATTGCACCTCATTAATGCCCGCATAACATGTTAATAATTGTTAATAAAAATTGTTAGATAATATGTTTGAATGTAAATGTTTGTGCTTGTTCTATTAAATATTCTTTATAAAAAGTTTGGTCTTATGGCGTAGTAACAATATATAATACTTAAATTTTTATTAATATTTTTCTTGTTTAATTACTTCAAAATATTTAGTGACTAAAGCGTATGCTAAACGAGTAATCGAAATTTGTTAAAGAGACAAATCTTAATAATTTTCTTTTACGTTTTTAATTTTATCATGTTTTTTATTTTTTTTAAAAAAAAGTATAATATTCTTCTTTTATTTGAAAAATATTTACTAAATAAAACTTATGTTGTTTAAATTAAAAAAATAATGGGGGAGCGTTTGAAAGGTTAACTGGGTAATTTTCAATAGAACAATGAAATCTATCATTGTTATAATAATTAATATAGTTTTTTAATTTATATATATGTTGCTTATATGTTAAACTTTTAAATTTTTTTGTATTGAATTTAAAATGTTCATATTTTAAAGTCATAAAATATTTTTCTATTATGGAATTTTGTTGTGGACTATAAGGTAATGTCATACTTTGCTTAAAATTAAATTTATTAGATAATTTTTGTATTTTAAAAGAACGAAATTCTGAACCTCTATCAGAATGAATTATTGTATTGTTTAAATCATATTTTTTAGATAATTTCTTAATACTTATTGCAACATTATGAGTTGTTTTTTGATTAAATAAATTATAATGTAACACTTGTCTACTATAACCATCAATAAACGCTATCATAAATTGATTAAGTGGTTTTAAAAAAGTTGTATCAGTAAAAATGTATTCTAATTGTTTTACGGCCGTTTTCTTTAATGTAAATTGATGAGTTTTTTCATAAATTAAATTAGGTTTTGTTAGTTGTAATTCTTTAACAGAAGTTATTTTTTTAATAAATGGTCTTTTATTTTGGGTATGAATCATATATAAAGATTTTAAATTTTGTCTTTTCATGGATTTATAAATTTTAGATTTAGAAAAGTATTTATTTCAATCATAAGATAATTTTTTAGATAATCTCAAACAACCATAAGTTTTTTTAGATTTATTAAACTCTTCTAAAACTAATTTATCTAATCATTGGTTTTTTTCTTCTAAATAAAAATCATTTTTTTTTCACTTATAAAATGTTTTTGTAGTTACACGAAAAAGTTTAAATAAAATTTCATGTTTGATAAAAAATTTTCGATTTAATGAGTGAATTAATTCAAAAATTTGAATTTTATGTTTATAAGGTAAATGTTTTAAAGATTTTGTTAAATTTTTTTTAAAATAAAGTGGATAGATTTTGGAGATTTTATTAAATCAATTTTCTTTTGTTATTTTACAATTTTTTATTATTAAAAAATTGGATGTTATTGTTTTTATTGGATCGAATTGTCGTATTTTAAGTTTTGATTTTAAACCCTTTTTACCTTTTACTTTAAATATATTAACTCATTTAAAAACAAGTTGTCTAGTTAAATTCATTGATTTAAAATAATTTGCTGTATATGAAAAAGAACCATTTTTTAAATAAAATTTAACAATTTTAAGTTTTTGTTCATAAGTAAATTTTCTTTTTATTTTTTTCAGATATTGTTTTATTTGATTCATTATTAAATTACCTTTTGTTATATATTTTAATTATTTTTTTTATTAAAAATATCAAACAAGGTTTTTTATTTATCAATTCATTAGTTTTTCATTATTAATTATTTTGTTTTTTAAAGTTGGTTTTTCTAAAAATTTTTTAATTATTTTTGATGGTTATTTTTATCATTTAATCTATTTAGATGTTGTTCTAAATTATTTATCTGGTTGTTAATATTAGATTTATATTCAATGATTTTAATTCCCTGTTCTTGTAGATTGTAAGAATAATTTTCTTTGATTTGTTTAATTTTTTAATAACTTTTTTCTTTAATAACCGGCATTGATTGGTAATTTTGGAATTTATTCTTTATTTAAAAACTTTTTTAATCTTGGGTAAACATCTTTATAGATTCCTTCTGGTAATGATTTATATCAATCACCATTCATTACAGAATCTATAAAGTCGCTAGGCATTATGTTATTTTATTTACCTCTTTGAGCTTTTCATGCTTTAAATGATGATATATTATTAGGTAGCGCGTTTTCTTGTAAATAACCCAAATAAATATCAGTATTTACACTATGATTACCAAAATATTTGTCTTTTTTTGAATTTATCAAAGCAAAATCGCTAATTAAATTAGTGTGTGTGTGTAACGTTCTTTTCATTAAAAATAGCTATAACTATCACACCAACTATAAATAAAATAATAATTAAGATTCAATTAATAATAAATTTTCAATTGTTTTTTTCATAATCACTTATTTATTTTAAATTAAATACTATAAAAGTATTTAAGATTAATTGTTTTTTAATAATTCTAGAAACATTTCAAACGCTAAATCAATCACATGTCCTTGCGAAATATTTAATTCTTTTGATAAATTTTTAATTAATGTTATTGTTATGTTTTTTAAATAAATAGTATATATATGTTTATTGTTTTTTGTTGATTGTTGCAATTTTATTTTTAAATTTTCAATTGATTTTGTGTTAAGATTTAAATTTTCATTTTTTTTAATAATTTCTTTTGTTACTATTGTATTTAATTTCAAATTTTTGGCTTTTTCGTTGTTATTTTGAATTTCTTGCTTGGTTTGGTTATTGTTGTCGATTTCTAAATTATAATCAGTTTTTATTTCAAAAGAATTTTTTAATGTTTCAAATAATTGGTTTTTAAAAGTCTTTTCTGTTTTTTTATTTTGATTTAATTCGTTGTTTTTAATTTTTTGATTATTCATTTTGTTATAAGATTGCCTTTTGAACTAATTCATTGTAAATATTTTCATAAATAACATCTTTTTTTTCTTTCAAGGCTTGCTTATAAAAAACAATAGGAATTTTATCAACTTCTGATTTTTTAAAAATTTGGAGATGATTAATTTGAGTTTTAAGAATTTTAATTTTAAATGCACTTGCAATTTGTCAAGTGTAAACAATACCATATTTTTAAATCATGATCAAGTAGCAAAATATCATGTCATTATATGTAATAATTTAATTATTAATTTCGTTGCGATATGTTTCATTAAATTTGTCTTTAATATAAAATTTAATTTATAACATGCTTAAGTTAAGAAACTTTCATAATAGCTAAATTAGTTTAACAATTTTACTTTTGAATGAATCCGGCATCTAAATGAACATAAGATTTTTTTGTTTATTTAAAAACTTAATTTTAATATAAAATCAAGAAAATTAATTTATAAAATTTTGTTAATTATGAAAAAACTATTTAAAAAATGTTACTTAATTTGCTTAATTACACCAATGTTGGTGTTTACTGTGAGTGTAGATAATCATTCAAAGCTTAAAGATTCGTCATCGACTGACATATCTAATTTATCTTGAACAGAAATTCGAGAATTTACACAAAAAAAAGTTGCATCATTTAATAAAGCACAAATTGACATATTAAAAAAACAATTTATTGATTTTATGAAAAAAACAACATTTGATGATAAAAACATTAAAGCTTTGTCGCCTTTTGAAATATTTATTTTATCTGAAGCACAAATTAAAGCATTTATTGGTACACAAATTGAACGATTTACGCCTGAACAAATGGGATGATTTACGAAAGAACAAGTTCAAGCATTTGTTGAAAAACAAATAAAAGAATTTCATGCTGAACAAATTGGAGGATTGCGGGGAGAACAAGTTGGATGATTTACGCCGCAACAAATAGGATGATTTAAGGAGGAACAAATTAGAGGATTGAGGGAAGCACAAGTTAGAGGATTGAGGAAAGAACAAATCAGAATATTTAATAAAAAACAAATTGAAGGATTTAATGAACAACAAGTTAGAACATTTACAAAAGATCAAATGGGATGGTTTACAAAAGAACAAATGGGATGGTTTAAAAAAGAACAAATTGGAGGATTTACTGAGCAACAAATGAAAGAATTGACTGAACAACCATCTAAAACATTTACTGAAGAAGACATTAAAACATTTACTAGAAAAAAAGGATTTTCAAAAGATCAAATGGGATGGTTTAAAAAAGAACAAATTGAAGGATTTACTGAAGAACAAATGGGATGCTTTAATAAAGAACAGATTGGAGGATTTACACCGGAACAAATTGGATGATTTACTGAATGACAAATTCGAGGATTTACTAAATGACAAATGGGATGATTCACACCAGAACAAAAGGAAGGATTTACTGAAGCACAAAAACACATGTTTTTTTGATGACAAATGGAAGCATTCAAATCAAAAGAAGCTGAATTATTAAAAAAGCAACAGAATGAAATATGAAAAACAGAACAAATGGAAGAATCGATGACATATTATATAATAAGTGGAGTAATTATATCGGTATCAATTACTGCTTTAATTGTGGCATGCATTTTAATTATTAACAAACGTAAAAATAATATATAATTAAAAAGCAGTTGTTAAAATAACAAGCAAATGATGATGTATAAAATTACTTGGTTAGATTTATTTAATAATGTTTAATAATTATGTGGCAAGCGCAACAAATTGCACCGTATTAATAACCATATAAAATGTAATAATTGTTGGTAAAACTTGTTAGATAATATGTTTCAATTCTTGAATTTGTCTTTAATATAAAACTTAATTTATAACATTGTTATTATTATAAACATCTGAACAGTTATTAAATTAGTTATGTTATAACATGCTTAAGTTAA
>JAYUTB010000014.1:0-2681 GCA_043756005.1 Spiroplasmataceae bacterium
TCAATCAGCATAATTTGTTTCCGTAGTTTGAAACGTGTCAAGAAAACGCATACCTCAAAAGTTAGTGTAAGCGCCTTGCACATTAGGCACTTTTAAATCATGAAAACTATTGATAATGTTAATTAAGGCCACATAATAAGCTAATAAGGTTATTTCATTCGCGTAGATTTCATGTTGATATTTATGTAATACATGTTCTGATTTAATTAAATTATTTTCTAATAATCGCACAATAAAACTACCCGTACCAGTAAATGGATCAATAATATACACGCCATGATCATTTAAAGTAGTGTTTTGAAAATGAATTGGTAATAAATCAGCTACTGATTTGACAATAAAATCAACAATTGGCGTTGGCGTATAAACAATGCCTAATTTGGCAACTTCTTTTGGAAAAGCAGTTTTAAAGAAGCGATTATAAATATCCATAATTAAGGTTTGTTTGCCGTCAGTGGTATCAATGTTATCGGTTTTGTGTTTGACTGATTTATAAAATTCAGTTAATTTTTGTTGATCTTTGATGCTAGTTGGATTTTTAATGAGATTGAATTGTTGTAAAACAGTATTTAAATGAGTATTAACTCAGTTATCTTGCGCAACATCATTGGCAAATAATGCTTTAAAAATTGGTTGCATAACCACGTGTTGGGCAATCATTTCCATAAATTCGTTTGGTGATAAATGTTCATTAATTGTTTGAAATAATTGATAATATTGATCAAATGTGCGACGAAAGTCATCATCAGTTTGTAAAGCAAAGTTAATTTGACGTTTTTGTGATTCATAAACTTTATTAATTTCATTAACTCAGCGTAATCAAAACAATTGTTGGTGTGAGATGGTTTTGGCTTTAATTAAATTACGAAAATTTTCAATATGATGATTAATTGATCCTTGATCATCATACTTGTTAATTTCAATGCCATCAGCTTCAATTGAACCAATGACTAAACGATCATGTTTGTTATATTTACCAGAATTATAAACTAACTTACTAATTTCATTATCAAACGATTCATCATGGGCAAGTAACGCATTAATCACATTTCAAACAATTTGATATTCCGGATAATTATTTTCAAAAATATCATCACCGGATGTTTCATCACCAACAATAACTGGAATAATAATAAATCCAAGCTTTTTACCAGTTGATTTACGCATTACTCGGCCAATTGATTGCACAATATCAATTTTAGAACTTCGCGCGGATAAAAATAATACGGCATCTAAAGCGGGTACATCAATGCCTTCCGTTAAACAACGGACATTGGTTAATACGCGCGCTTCAAGTGGATCAATATCGGTTTCTAATCACTCTAATAACACATCACGTTTGGTAGTACTCATGGTCCCATCCATATGATCAGCACTAACTACATATGCTTGCGGATTAATTGATTGTTCATAAATTTTAATTTTATTAAATAACGCCGCAATATCTTTGGAATCATTAATGCTTCTACAAAAAGCGACGGCACGTTGCATCGGTTCATGACCAACATCGGCTTTGGCTTGATCATGATCAATAATTGTCTTTTTTAAAGCACTTAAACAACCTAATAACTTGATCATGTTTTTTTCATAATTGTCTTCATTACTTGCCAGCGCGGATTTATTATCTAATAAATAAGCAATGGTTTTTTGATCAAGTTTGTGTTTATCAATGGTTAAAATTAATAACTTGTAATTGGTTAATAAATCTTTTTCCACCGCATTACCAAACGATAATCGATAAATATCAGTGCCATAATTTGCTTCATCATCCATTGACACATAAGTGTAACGCTTTTGATCTAACTTACTTTTTAAAGTATTATGATAAATGAGTGGCGTCGCGGTCATATATAATCGTTTAATACCATTAATATATTGTTGATGATGTACCTTCACAAAGTTTGATTCATCATAAAGTCGATCGGGTAAGGTTACGCCAGTAGTACGATGGGCTTCATCACAAATAATCAAATCAAATGCTTTGATTTGATATTTTTGTTGCAGTTCAGTAACCACATCAATTGATTGATACGTTGAAAATACCACCGTCATGCCTGGACTTAATAAACAATTCGTTAAATTTTTAATAATTTGACTCACATTAGTTGTCGCTCTTCATGGTAAGTCGCCCATCGCAAAAGCTAAATCTTCATCACGCTGATTAGTGCGTGAAGCGGTTGGATCAGAACAAATCCACACAAAATTCATCACGTGCTTGCTATGGTGCAATCATTCTAAAAACACTTGCCGTAATAAAGAAATACTTGGTACTAAAAATAATACAAACCCATTAGATCCAGTTTCATGTTCGGCAATCCGTAACGCGGTAAATGTTTTACCAGTGCCACACGCCATAATTAATTTACCCCGATCATGAGTTTGAAAATATTCATGAACAGCATCTAAAGCGTCTTGTTGATGCGGTCGTAATTTATAAGGTAATTGCAGTACTGTATCACCATAATCACCACGACTCAACGCTTCTCAATTAACCGCTGAATTTTCTAAATCAGTTAAATTAATTTTAAAACACGTAATGGTACGATTATGAAATGCATGATCAGCATTAGTTGATCATTTATTAGTCGTTGATACAAATAAACATAACTTAAAGACACACAATTGGTACTGATCATCAATTCATTCTTTACCCGAAGTGGCTAAAAATGAATCAACTGACG
>JAYUTB010000015.1:0-6670 GCA_043756005.1 Spiroplasmataceae bacterium
GAACAAGGTGGCATTAGTAAAGAAGTTAATTATCTATCAGATCAATCAAATCATCCATCAACAAGTTTTATTTATTTTGAATTGGCCAAGTTTAATCAAATATTAATTAATTTAATCAATAATTGTAATCGGTTTAGTGAATTATTAGATATTTTTGATAAATACCAAGATAAATATTTCTTTAATTATAATGTTTATTTAAATAAATTTCGAAACGAAACTTGTCATGAGCCAGTATTTATAAATATGAACCTTATAAAACAAAAACAAATGTTTATTGATTTATTAGATATTAACGAATTATATGTTAACTATTTAGATGCGGAAGATAAAAAATATCAGCTAACTCAACATGATTTAACAATGACCGAAGTTTTTTATAAAAAACATTAATGAATAAAAATATAACTAAATCACCACCTGAAGCATTAACAATGAAATATTTGTTTGATGATCTCAAAAAAGAAAGTCAACACAAAAGCATTAAAATTAATGAAATTAATATTCCAGATTATATTACAGATAATATAAAACACAATTTATTAGATTTTCAACAAGAGGTAATTAGAAATTTTTTATTTTTACAAAATTACTCTGATCAAAAAAATAAAAACCATTTAATGTTTAATTTAGCAACTGGCTCAGGAAAAACCTTATTAATGGCCATGTTAGTACTTTATTATTATGAAGAAAAAAAGATTAATAATTTCGTTTTTTTAGTTAATCAAACTAGCATTATTTCTAAAACAGAAGATAATTTTTTAAATGTCGTTAGCGATAAATATTTATTTAAAGAAAGTATTTTGATTAAAAACAAAAATATTGAAATAAAAAAGGTCGATAATTTTTCAGATCAAACCGAAAATATTGAAATTATATTTACAACGATTCATCATATTCATAATTATTTAAACAATGAACGAGAAAATCAATTAACTTTAGATATTTTAAAAGAAAAAAATATTGTGATATTAAGTGATGAATCACATCATATTAATGCTGATAGTAAAAAATGAATTACCACCCCAGATAAACCAAGTTGAGAAAAAACCGTCATTCAATATCTTTTTAAAAAAAACAATCTTAACAACAAACTAAATCAAAACGTTTTATTAGAATTTACCGCAACTATTCCAGATCAAGCCAACGTTTTAAAAAAATATGCCCCAATTACAATTTATCAATTATCCTTGGCCAAGTTTTCAAAAAAAGGTTATTCAAAAAATTGTTTAGTTTTACAGTTTGATTGACCAAATAAACAAAGAATAGTGTTAGTTTTATTATTAAATTGATTAAGGCATGAAATAGCTTTAAAAAATAAAGTTTTACATTTTAAACCAGTTATTTTATTTTGTTCAAAAAATATTGAACATTCTGAAACAGAATTTATTAATTTTCAATCATTAATTAATTATTTAAAAATTGATGATTTTGTTTTTTTAAAAGATATTGAATGTTTATTAAATGAAGAAGTAAAAAAAATCAGACCCATTACATTTTTAAAAAAATTTTTAAAATCAACATATGATAATAATATATCTGGTTTTCAAAGAGCGCTTTCATTTATAAAAGATAATTTTCAAGAATTAAACTGTTTACAAACGCATTCCAAAAATACTATCAAAGATGAAGACTTAATCAATTTAGAATCAAAAGAAAATTCAATTCGCGCAATTTTTGTAGTTGATAAATTAAAAGAAGGTTGAGATGTATTAAATTTATTTGATATTGTTCGATTAGACTATGATGATATTTTAAAAAAAAATGAAAACTTAAACAAACCAAAAACATATTTAACTTCTGATGTCCAATTAATTGGACGCGCATTACGTTATTATCCTTTTAATGTTGATAATAAAATTATTATTAATTTAATTGATAATCAAAATCTTTTAACATATAAAAGAAAATTTGATAATGATTTTGACAACGAATTAAGTTTATTGGAAGAATTTTACTTTCATACTTATAAAGATGAATTGTTTGTTGAAATTTTTACTAAAAAAACCAACGAGTTATATGATCCGGTGGAATTAAAAACTTTTTGATTTAAAGATAGTTTTGATTTTAAAACCAATTCGTTTTTTAATAATCACAAATTATATATTAACACTTTAAATTACAAGAATATGAATCAAAATTTAATAAATATTTTTGATAAATTTGAGTTTCGACAATCTGAAGATAATTTAACTTTAATCGTTAATCCTAATGAAATCAAATCTGATAAAAGTATTACCAATGACAAATCATTAGAAGTTACATTACAAGATTTTAATAGTAATTTAATTAAAAAAGCTTTTAATAAAATTAAAATTGATAATTCATCATATTTTTGATTAAAAAATTTAAAAAATTTACCAAATAAATCATCATCAATTGCACAAGTTACAAGTATTTTTGATTTTTTGAAAAGTTATCGATTTTTTGAAAAAACATTTACTTTTAAAGTTGATAGTAATGTTACCAACCTCAATAAAGTTAATTTGTTAGATCAATTAAATGTGATTTGTCAATACTTAAAACAATTTCATGGATTTTTAAAAGAAAAAATGTTTGATTGTTATGGAACCCCTTTACAAATCACAAATATTAGAGAAATTTTTAAAGAACCAAAAAATAAATTAATTCCATTAAAAATAATTAATGATGAAGTTAATCAATTAATTACAAAACAATTACAAACTTCAGCATGATATATTTCTAATAATTTTTATGGAACCGACGAAGCACAAAATTTTATTACATGTTTTCGGGATCATATATTAGCAAAGTTAAAAAACAAATATGACCAAGTTTTTCTTTTAAAAAATGAAGAGGTATATAAAATTTATCAATTTGATAATGGCGTTGGCTTTCAACCTGATTTTTTATTATTTTTAACGATGCAAAATAAACATTTTTTAGTACTAATTAAATTACAAGTTAGTGACTGTCTTGATCAAAATCCAAAAATTTTACCAACAAATAATGAAGGATTTACTAATCAATCTTATTGAGAAAACTCTTTTCAATCTAAAAATCAACAATTTTTATTTGAAATTAATCAACAAATCAATCAATCTGAAAATTACCAATTAATTGGTTTACAATTTTTTAATCAAAAACAAGCTGAAACAACATTTCACAAATATGTAGATGATTTGTTAAAGCTTGTTTAAATTTTCAAAAAGATATATTTTGCAATTATTTATATTATAAATAATTAGTCTTTAAGTTTTTATATTATATCAACATTTTATTATTTCGTTATAATATTAATTAATTACTTTTATTAAATATGTCAAATTTTAACAAAATTATTGAACATTATCGTGAAATAGCTCATTCAAAACGCGATACAGGTGATCGGTTTGAACATTTAATCAAACGTTATTTATTATCATATCAAGTATATGGTAATGATAAAGTAGAAAAAATTTGATTATGAAATGATTGACCATATAAATCAAAACTTGGTAATCATGATACCGGCATTGATTTAATAGCTTTAACTAAGGAAGGTGATTATTGAGCGATCCAGTGTAAATGTTATGCTGCTGAATCAACAATTGATAAAGCGTCAGTTGATTCGTTTTTAGCCACTTCCGGAAAAACTTGAATTGATGATCAAAATCAACTATGTGTTTTTAAGTTATGTATTTTTGTATCAACTACTAATAAGTGATCAGCTAATGCCGAAAGTGCTTTTAAAAATCGAACTACTGAGTTTTTTAAAATTAATTTATCTTTTTTAGAAACATCAGCCGTTAATTGGCAACTATTAAGTGAAGGTAGTATGGGGTCTAAAGTCCTTACTGATCCTTATACATTACGACCTCATCAACAAGAAGCTTTAGATAAGGTTCATGAATATTTTAAAACTAATGAGCGTGGCAAATTGATTATGGCCTGTGGTACTGGTAAAACATTTACCGCTTTAAAAATAGCCGAACATGAAGCCGGTTCCAAAGGTTTTGTGTTATTTTTAGTACCAAATATTTCTTTATTACGGCAAGTATTTTTAGAATGACGTCATCATAGTAAATATGATATTAATTTTGTATGGATTTGTTCTGATCCTACTGCGTCACGCAACGACGAATTAACTTATGATATTAGTGAATTACCATGAAAAGCAACTACTGATGTTACTCAAATTATTAACAATATCAATCGTTGTTTTGAAAAACCAGGTATGACTGTTGTTTTTTCAACTTATCAATCAATTGATGTTGTTTATGAAGCTCAATTGAAGATTGATAAATGTTTTGATTTAATAATTTGTGATGAAGCCCATCGTACTACTGGAGTTACGTTATCTGATCAGGATAATAATAAATCAAACTTTATAAAAATTCATAATTCAGAATTTATTAAAGGTAACAAACGATTATACATGACCGCTACGCCATTGATTTATCATAATACTTTAAAAGCAAAGTTAGATTTAAAAAACCATACTTATGTATCAATGGATGATGATAATTATGGTCAAGTAATTTATCGATTATCTTTCGGTGAAGCGGTCAAAAAAGACTTATTAACTAATTATCATCTTATGGTTTTAAGTATTAATAAAAAAGATCTTGATCAAGAAGCAATTAAATATTTATTAGCAAATGCAACATTGTCAAAAAGTAAAAATGATAATCTTGAACAAAACATTATTAAGTTATTAGGTTGTGTTAATGCTTTAAAAAAAGTAATCATTGATAATGATGAAGTAAAAGCGGAAATTGGTACTGAGTCAATGCAAAGAGCTGTAGCATTTTGTGATAACATTCAAGATTCAAAAGATATTAAGGATTTATTTAATGAAATTAAAGCCTATGACAATCAACATCGTCTCGGAACGTATGTTGTAAGCGCTGATCATATGGATGGAAAGATGTCAACTACGATTCGCGATGGTTTATTAAAATGATTAGAATCAGATAAAGATGATAAAGAAGGGAGAGTATTAACTAATGTTCGATGTCTTAACGAAGGAATTGATGTTCCAGCGTTAGATGCTGTATTATTCTTATCAGCGCAGAGTTCAAAAATTAATATTGTGCAGTCAATTGGACGGGTAATGCGTCAATCGCCTGGTAAAAATTTTGGTTATATTATTATTCCAATCATAGTTGATAGTCAAGAAAAATCAGGAGATAAAATTTTTCAAACTAATTATCCCAAATATCAAATTATTTGAAATGTCATAAATGCTTTACATGCCCATGATGAATCATTTGATAATGAAATTAGTAAGTTAACCTATACATTAGGCAAATATAATAAACATGACCGACTTATTGTGGGACGAGTTCAAAAAGAAGGTTTAGAAATTAATGTTGTTGATGATCAAGGAAAAATTAACGACCATATAAAAAATTTTAGAGAAGCAATTGCAGCTAAAACTGTTTCGCAGCGACAAAGATTTTGATTACGTTGAGTTGGCGAAATTAATAAAATTTATGAATCACAAAAAAAACAAATTAATTTCGCTCTACTTAAAGATCTTAATTTTCGGCGAATATTTAATCAATATCATGGTTTATTTAAATTATCACACAATGAAAAAACATTACCTGAATTTATTAATATGATCGCTCAACATGTAGTGATGAAACCAGTTTTTCAAGCTTTATTTAAAAATATAATGGCTGATACTAATCCGGTTAATGTTTATTTAGACACAGTTGTTAATCAATTAAAAACCACCACTAGTGATGATGATCAAAAAAAATTAGACAAATTTTATGAATCTGTTAAACAAAATGTCAATGGCATTGAAACATCAGCTGATAAAGAAACATTGATTAAGGATATTTATGAGAAATTTTTCACAATTGCTTTTCCTAAAGAAGTTAAAAAATTAGGGATTGTTTATACTCCAATGCCAGTAGTTGATTTTATTTTAAAATCAGTAGCTGATTTATTACCGATTCATTTTCAAAATAAAACTCTTAATGATCAAGGGGTTTATATTATCGATCCATTTGTGGGTACTGGAAGTTTTATTAGTCGATTAATTAATAAACAATCATTAATTGATAATGAACATATTTTACATAAATATCAACATGAAATTTATGCTAATGAAATAACTTTATTAGCTTATTATATTGCTTCAATTTCTATTGTTAATAGTTTTTATAACTTAAAAATTCCTGAAGCGAGAGGTGTTTTCACTAATTTTTGAGGGATGAATTTTATTGATACGTTTCAAATTACGGAAAAAAATTATCATGACTATGATTATTTTTATAAAACTTTTTATAAAAATAATTCCCCTATGTATCCTAATCGTCCTCCAATTACCATTATCATTGGTAACCCACCTTACTCAGTTAGTAAAAATACATCTTATCCAATATTAGATAAACGAATTGCTGATACTTATATGGTTCAATCAATAACTAAAGGCACTTCTTCACTCTACGATAGTTATTACAAAGCTTTTCGTTGAAGTACGGATCGTCTTCACCCTGTTGGGGGGGGGGATTATAGGATTTGTTACTAATGGTGGTTGATTAACGAGTGTTAGTGGTAGTGGATTTAGAAAATCAATTGCCAAAGAATACAACACGATTTATGTCATTAACTTGCGCGGTAACGCATTAACATCAGGCGAATTACGAAGAAAAGAAGGTGACGGAGTATTTGATTCCGGCTCACGTGTCTCAGTTGCCATTGTCTTTTTAAT